>CACZPF010000019.1 GCA_902782975.1 uncultured Lachnospiraceae bacterium | reverse complement strand
TCATTGCTCTTTATCATTGCTCTTTATCATTGCTCTTTATCATTGCTCTTTATCATTGCTCTTTATTTCATTTATCTTTATCATCTGTCATTATAATATGTATTTATCATTTTTCTATATCTTTTCATATCGCTGCTTCTTTCTGTACTTCCTGCGCGATATATGTGAGCCTTCCACTGTCCCGACGGGGCTGTTCACGCGTATAGGCATCGTAAACTGCCAGAACCGAAAGGCCTGCCTTTTCCAGCAGCTGCCGTACCTTTTCGGAAGAGTAGGCTTTCTGGCAATGGATTTCTTCTGTTTTCTCGTACAGACCGTCTTCGACAGGAAGAAACAGGGTAAGATTATAAATATTGATACCTGTCTCCGGGTCATATTCATTTTCCCAGATAAAGCTGCCTTCCTCGCGGTTTTCCGCGATGGTGGACGTACCGATCTGCCGGTATTTATGATCCGTATTCATGTCAAAGATGAAAATCCCGCCGGGGTCCAGATAATTGTTTACAAGCCTGAAAACCTCAAGCAGCTCTTCCTCTTCCGTTATATAATTCAGGCAGTCGCATACACTGATGACTGCCCGTACGGTCCCGTAAAGCTCAAACGAACGCATATCCTGCAGAAGATACAAAATATCATGTCCGGAATTCTGCTTTTTTTCCATCGCGATACCCAGCATCTCTTCCGAATTGTCCGCCCCGATCATATCATAACCTGCCTCTGCCAGCAGCTCTGTCATGGTTCCGGTACCGCATCCCAGGTCAAGCACCAGGCCGTCCCGGATTCCATGTTCACTAAGAACATCGACAAGATACCTGCACCAGGTTTCATAATCTATATTATCCTGAAATACATCATAGACTCTTGCAAAGTCTGTGTAAGAACCTTCCGTCATGTCTTCCCTTTCTTTTCATAAAACAGAAACAGCAGGTAATTGCGAAACTCACTGGTAAGATTCATACAATTCAATCGAAGCAGGGAGTTTCGCAATTGCCTGAACATAAACAGTTCTGCGCAAAAAGAAGCTGTAAAAGTCAAAGTGATTTTACAGCTTCCTTCTGGTACATCGCAGCCGTTCGCGACCTGAACGACTGACCTGTCATGGGATATGCATCCTTATTATTCTTCCTGTGTAGACATAAATGCTACTCTTCCGGGTTCACCGTGATAGTAATAATCGACGCCGTTCTGATCATAGACATCCTCGCCGTTCTCGGCAAAATGGAAGACATTTCCATCGTCGTCATACCAGTTCCCGTCGCCGTCCGGCGTGATCACGATGGGACGGCCCGTCCCGTCGTTGGTATAGATCGTGCGCGTCTGGTCTGTATCCGAAAGTGCATCCTGTGAATGATCTCCGCTGCTGGCGGGAATTTGCTGCTCCGTTTCCTGCGAAGGAGCAGGTGCGGGAATGTTGGCCGCATCCTTAACGAGAGAATCTTCGGATAAAACCCTGAAGCTGTCCATCGAAGCGGCGAGCTTTGCCGGAAGATCATTTTCTATGGTTTTTCCTGTCAGCTCCAGACTGTAGCACTCGGCCTTATTGAACATGACTTTATAAAGGCGGAATGCCGCTCCGTCCGCTTTTTCGGGATTTTTGTAGCTTACAAGATAAGAGATCAACTCCGTTCCGTTGACATCTGTGTTGGTATAATTCTGTAGCTCAAAATCCGTCCCTTCCGTCATGCCTGCCGAAACCTCCAGTGTTCTGGCTATGTCCTCGGAATCCGGCACCACCGCGTTATTGACATCATCACCGGTCCTGTGGACAATGAGGATCCTGCCCTGATCCGGAGATTCAAAAGAAACAACACCGCCTTCATCTGCTTTGACAGCCCAGGTAGCATCCGGCAGCTTGATAGAAACGCTCTTATCCGCAGAAGTATACGTACTGTCCGGGTTTACCGGCGTTATGGTAGGCGTGGGCGTAGGTGTCACCGCTTTCGTGGGCTCCGGTGTCGGGCTCTCGGCGACCACGACCTGATCTTCAGGATCATCCGGTCCAAACCCGCATCCAGATAGCATGGCCGCAGCGATCATACTGACCGCCAACATCACCTTTGTTCTATTTTTCATAAGTTTCCTCCTTGCTATCCAAAAAATCGTACACCCCATATTTTACAATTTGATTAAGATTATGTCAATCCATAACCACCAAAAAACCCGGACCGCGCCGTAAAAAATTTATGTAAACCAAATTATGTCAATGAATGGTTTCCTGTTCATCCTTCCCGGACCAGGCGGCGGTTACGAATCTTACAGATCAGGAGGCGGCAGACTCACTGCGGGATTCAAACTGGCTGTTGTACAGATCGGCATAAAAACCGCTCTTCGCCAGAAGCTCTTCATGATTTCCCTGTTCGATGATATCTCCGTCCTTCATGACAAGGATCAGATCCGCGTCCCGGATCGTGGAAAGCCGGTGAGCGATCACAAAGCTGGTCCTGCCTGCCATCAGATGATCCATGGCTTTCTGGATCCGTACTTCCGTACGGGTATCAACAGAGGATGTCGCCTCATCGAGGATCAG
>CACZPF010000018.1 GCA_902782975.1 uncultured Lachnospiraceae bacterium | reverse complement strand
CTATGTTTTAAATCGTCGATCTGCATTTGCAGCATTCTGTATCTTCGATCTTCAGGATATTTTTTTATCAGGGACCCGCATATTTTTCCTGCCTCGCGTAAACATCGCTTCTGTCCAAGGATCCCTGGGAAAATTAAGGATCTGGCAAGTTCAAAACGTTCCTTGTCACTGTTCAGCTTTCCGGCCAGCTCTCTCCTTATCTCAACTGCAGCGCTGTACATTTCTCCCGCTTTATTATAATTGCTTCCGGCATTGTTTGCTTCCTTGCGTTCCTCTTCTCCCAGGTTCTCATAGATCCTTGCGAGATCTCTGAAAGACTGGAAAGACTCTGTTTCTTCCGCGAGCGCTTTTCGGATTTCATACGCTCTCTCAAAACATTCCTTCCTTGTTCCGAAAGACGGGAGTTCTCTCCGCATCTGCGCACCGGCTGTATTGTACAACACTGATAATTCTCTCCGGTCTTCTATTGATCCTGTTTCTTCTGCGATTGCTGAAATAATCTCCAATGCCTTCTCCAGATCAAACATCTTCCTGCAGCTTATCGCCAGGCTTCTGCGTATGTCCAGAGAAGCTTTTTTATCTGCAAGCGATGAAATCTCTTCCAATGCTTTCCGATACATTTCCGCTCCATCCTGTCTTTTATTCTGAGACATCAGGGCATCTCCGAGCTTGTTATACAAAATCCAAAGCGTCTTATCAGAAGAATCATCCGCCTTTGTATGCGGACCGCAATTCTCCAATGACTCCCTATACCATTGTTCCGCTTTTTCAGGCATGCCCAGCAAATGATAAATCTCCCCCAGTTTGTTCAGGCTTTCGGAAAAATACTTCTTTCCTTCATTCCCCTTGCATACGTTTTCTGCAGCAAGAGCATGAAATTCCTGATAGGTATCCCTGGCCTGATTGAGCATGCCATGGGATGCATAAGCATCTCCTAGATCCCTGATTTCTCTGATAAGCATCAGGGCATCACAGGTGCCGTTTCTGTATTGATCTCTCAGCGTATCAACCAGTCTGATCCGCCATGTAAGGGACCGGTCATAATCTCTCTTCACGCCCTTTCCGGCAGCATACATACCGGAAAGTTTGCGCATCGCTTCTTCTAATCCGTTTTCGGCAGAACCCGTTATCAGCTCCACAGCTCTTTCATGGTCCGCTTCTACATCAATCCCGTCAAGATACGCAAGGCCTATAAAAAAGTTATGTTCCGGACTGTCTTTTCGAAGGGCAATCTGCAGATAACCGGATATCCTGCGCGCAATTTCATCCCTGCTGTTTTTAAGAATACTCATCGGGATCCGGTCATAGTCAGCTTCCAGATCCGTACGGTCTGTCTTGACCATTTCTACGGGAAGGATTGGCTTGTTCGCTTTCACAGCGTCCGGGTATTCGTACTGCATCACATAATTGGGGACCCCATCCGGTTTTTCCAACAGATTTGGCGTCACAACGAGCGCAAAAATGTCGCTCATTTTTAATGCTTTGCTGATTGCATCATTATAGTCTTCGCCCGGAACCAGATATTCATCATACCAGATCGCAATATCCCTGCAGGTTTTATTCTTATGTATCAGTTTCATCAGTTCATTCGCATACTCACGGTCTTTCTTGCGATAGCTGAGGAAAATATATGCATCAAAAGCAGCCCTTATCTTTTTCATCAGTTCATCGCTGATCAGGTTGCTTTCCAGATAACGTTCCAGTTTTCTCTTAAAAGGGATCGCTGTCGGATCTTTGGAATATGCATCGAGGAACTGGATATTTCCGAATCTCTGCTCAAAAGCATCCTCAAGCCCCATTTCCATCATGAGAGGAAGAACAGGGATGTGTTCTTCGTTCGCAAACGGCAGTATTTCACGTATTGTCCGGCAGTCGTCCTGCAAAAGCCTTGTCGTAACAGGAATAACGACCATCTGCATATTTCGGATATATGCTTTTATCTGTTCCGATGGAATAAACTGTTCAACCGGTTCATAAAAAAGCGCGATATTTTGAAACCCACTCAGCCATTTCCAGACCGTATCAAAATACTTTTCAAAATCTGCCGGGTGTGAAGAATAAAAAATCCACGGGTGCCTTTTCGGGTCATCCTGTCCGACTGTTCTATATGGCAGATATTCCGACATTTTTCTAACCCTCCATATATCCCATGCTTCAGCTGATGGAGGATCGCACTGCCGCCTCCGCCATCCACCATAAAATATTTACCGTCATCTTCAATGACAAAGCATGTGTTGTAACACTCCGTTACAAGAGCATTACCTGTTCCCAGCATTGTTATTTTCATATGTTGTCACCGTCAAACTTCAATTTTTTTTATTTCTGATGCTGTTGCCTTGATTGCTCCCAGACAATGTATCCTTACAACACGGTTATCGTCGGTTTCAGATATCAGGTGCAGCAATTCCAAATACGGTCTTACGAACTCCGGTCTACGTTTACCGAGAACCCGGAAAATTTCCGGCGCTTCCATCCTGACCTTGTCATCCACATCGTGCAGGAGTCCCGAAAACACCGGCATATGATCTGCGTAGACGTCCGGCATTTTCGTCGCGATGTTTTCCGATGCCCAGATGAATGCCAGCCTTACATTTTCCTCCTCATCAGAGGCGCCGCGGAACAGTTCCGTCCAATATGGCTTAATCACGGGATAACTGCCCCGTCCGATTCTGCCGAGAGCATTCACCGCCCGCTCCCGCAAAAGCGGTTCCGGGCTGTCAAGGAAGGACACGATTACCAGAACCGCGTCATGCACGGATCGAGGATAGACAAGGCCCATCTCACCAAGCAGCCAGAGCGCTTTAGCCTGTATTTTTACGGAGTCGTGGGTGAGGAGTGACGAGACATATGGGATGCTCCCTTTCCACTTTTCTTTGTTCTTCGTTAGCGCTCCGAGTTCTTTATAAAGTTCGGATTCTGTCATTTCAATGACCTCTCAAATTGGAATTTACAGATCCCTTTTCTGATTTTTAATCAGTTTTATGTTACAGGCTCTCATCTGTAAATATCGATTTGTCATATTTTTTTAATCGGATGACGAATAACGGTCTTCAGCTTCTCTGCCGCAACCTTTCTGGCATCGCTCAAATAAATCTCGTGATGAAGGCGCTGATCGGTGATATCCAATGTATAGCCCTGCTGCTCCATGTATTCATGCATCAACGTTACCGTAGCAGGCTCATCATCATAAGAACCAATGTGCATGCACTGAACACATACACCTTCATCATAAGGCAGAAACTCCACCTTAGAAAAGTCT
>CACZPF010000017.1 GCA_902782975.1 uncultured Lachnospiraceae bacterium | reverse complement strand
TTCCATAGAAGGGGAATGCTATGACGGCAGCGACCTGACAAAAGCGGCGGACTGTGTGTTTGTATCGGTCAATCACCGGCTGAACGTGTTCGGCTATCTGGATTTTTCGGACTTTGGTGAGGAATATGAAAACTCCGGCAATAACGGAATGCTGGATCTTATAGCCGCCCTGAAATGGGTCAAAGATAATATCACTGCCTTTGGCGGAAATCCCTCCTGTGTAACGATCTGCGGCCAGTCCGGCGGCGGCGGAAAAGTAACCGCGCTTCTTCAGATGCCGCAGGCAGACGGCCTGTATCACCGGGCCATGATCCTGAGTGGCGAAGTGGCGACTCACGACGCGGAAGTGCTGGGAAGTGCCAGGGACTGTGTGGAAGCCATGATGGAAGTACTTCAGATTTCGGACGTTCACGAAATGGAAAAGGTACCCTTCCGTCTGGTCGCGGACGCTTACAATAAGGTGATGCCGCGGATCGCGAAAGAAGGAAAAAATATAGGCTGCATGCCGATCCGGAACGAGTACTTTGCCGGAAATCCACTTCGCGTTAATTGGAGAGAAGGCTCCCTTAAGGTTCCGCTGATCATAGGCGCCTGCTACAGCGAATTTCTGACCTTTGACGGAAGAGGAATCGTAAAGAGCAGACTCTCCGAGGAACAGGGAAAGAAGATCATTGAGGAGAAGGCAGGCAAAGATGCGGCGGAGGAACTTGTAGCTGCCTTTAAGAAAGCCTATCCTGACCGCAATCCGGTCGATATATTATTTGCTGACTGGCTTTTCAGGGCTCCTACTTCAAAGCATGCACGCCTTCGCGCCTCCCAGGGCGGAAAAGTATATTCCTATCAGGTCGCGCTGGACTTCCCGATCGAGGGCGGTCGAGGTGCCTGGCACGGAGCGGACCTTCCGTTCCTGATGCACAATGCCGGGAAGTTCCCGCTGATCAACATACCGGAAGCAGCCGATATACAGGACCGAATCGCGGCGGCGCTGTCTGCCTTTATGAGGACCGGCGACCCGAACTGTGATGCGATTCCCGCATGGGAGCCCGTATCGGAAAATTCGGAACCGGTGCTTCTGATCGAGAAGACTTTCCGGGTAGTGCCGGATTACGATCAGGAATTTCTTCCCCTTCAGATGAAATATGCAGAAAAGCTGGGTACCGGAACCATTCATCATGATTTTGATGAAGACTGATAATAAGCAGGCAATTGCCTATTACTTAAAAATATGAAAAGGAAGGAGTACTGGCCGGGAACAGGTGAAAAAAGAACGGTTCCCGGCTGTACTTTTATTACAGGAGGAAAATCAGATGGATCAGGAAAAAAAGACAGCCACTCTTCTCGGGGTGGGGGATGTGATCCTGGATGCCCCGGATCCGGAAAAATATTTTGCAAACACCAGGGAGCTGCTTCGCGGAGCGGATATTACCATCGGCAACATGGAAGATCCCCATACGGACCGCCCCTGCTGGAGCAACATGGAATCTCATTCCGCGCCGCCCTCTGATATGAAAAACCTAAGTGCCTTCAAGGACGCGGGATTCGACGTCGTGACGATTGGCGGAAATCATTGTTTCGACCAGGGGCCTTATGGAATTCTTGACCCCATTGACTATTTCCGGAAAAACGGGATCGCGACCTGCGGTGCCGGTTCCGATTATGATGAAGCGAGAAAACCCGCTCTGATCGAGCGGAAGGGCATGCGTTTTGCCTTTCTTCATTATAACCTGACTGGCCCCCGCGAGTGTTACGCCACGGTCATGAAGACAGGGTGCGCCTATATCCGTATCGCAACCGCCTACTGTAACGACAGGGCGGAGCCCGGTGGTTCCCCCACGGCGATCTATACAATTGCAGATCCCCGCGGCAAGCGGAACATGGCGGACGATATCCTGAACGCTAAAAAAGCAGCGGATCATGTGGTGGTTTACTTCCACAGCGGCAGCGCAGGCAAGACACTGCTTAACCAGTATGAACTGGATCTGACCCATTATGCAGTGGATCTGGGCGCGGAGATGGTTTTATGCTGCCATACCCACGCTCTATCCAGTATAGAAATATACAGAGGAGCGCCGATTTTTTACGGACTTGGCAATTTTGTGACGGTTACCGGCGGGATGGATCCGGACGCCAGAAATGCAAAGCAGAGACATACGGACTTTTTCGGATGGCCGGGTATTCAGCCCTGGTGGGACTATGATGTGTTTAAGATGATCCGGCCCGGAAATATACCCTACTATCCCTTTGCAGAATATTCCCGGAATACCATTATTGTCCGGGCGGAATTTGACGCGGCAGGGCTTTGCAGTGCCGGATTTATCCCCTGCTGGATCGATGACCAGGCCCGCCCGACTCCGCTCACGAGAGAAAACGGAGGGGATAAGGTCGTGGAATATCTGGCCGGGTGGGAAAAGAAGGCCGGCTTTACCATGGACTTCTGCTGGAACAAGGAGGGGACCCGGATCTGCCTGGATCTTTCGAAGGATACGGAGTCCATCTACTACGATCCGCCGGCTTCTTTCAGCTGCTATTAAGGCAGGGATGAATTCCTCATGTTTTGAAGTAACGAATAGCAGCCTTCTTTTGTCTATTCTGCCTAATCCGGCTTGACGGAAACCTGCTGTACATGTAAAATAAGAACAAATCAGCAGATCGGAATTCCCGGGAAAGGAGTATCAAATGGCATTAAAAGACTATCGTTTTGATGGTTCAAAAAAACTGGACCTCAGTAAACTTCCGACCAACGGCAAAAAAGATAAGGTGGATAAAGAAAAAATCATCAAAAAAACACTGGAGAACCAGCAGAGAATTAAGGAGCTGCAGGACAAGTTCTACGCATATGGGAAGGAAGGCCTGATCATTGTTCTGCAGGCTATGGATGCCGCAGGTAAGGACAGTACCATCAAGAACGCCATGGACGGGTTTAATCCGCAGGGTGTTCAGGTACACAGCTTTAAACAGCCGAGTCCGGATGAACTGGCACATGATTTTCTGTGGCGTCTGAATAAGTGTGTTCCCAGAAGAGGAGAGATAGCCATCTTCAACCGCTCCTATTACGAAGATGTTCTGGTGGTGCAGGTTCATGAAATGAACAGGAATTATAACATCGCGGAACGAGTAACCGGCCAGGCGACTGATGAATTTTTCAAAAAGCGGTATAAACATATCCGGAACTACGAAGAGTATCTTTATGAAAATGGGTACCGCATCCTCAAGATTTTTTTGAATGTGTCAAAGGAAAAGCAGAAGGAAAGATTTCTGGAAAGACTGGATACACCGGCCAAGAACTGGAAATTTTCTTCTTCCGACCTGAAGGAGAGAGCACTCTGGGATAATTATCAAAAGGTGTACGAAAAGACAGTCAACGAGACGGCTACCAAAGAGAATCCCTGGTATGTACTTCCTGCGGATCAGAAATGGTACACCAGGTACCTTGTATCAGAAGCGATCATCAAAGTCCTGGAAGATGTAGATCCTCAGTATCCGGTCCTTCCCGACGAAGAAAAGGAAAAGATCGACGAATACCGCCAGGCCCTGATCAACGAAGAAGGTTAATTAAAAAAGGAGTATATTCAGATGGAAAAATCAGTTTCGGATCCGGCGGTTTTTGAGGGATCAACGCCGGTCCAGGCAAACGGGCGGCTTTATGTAAAAGGAACAAAGCTGGTCAATGAAAAAGGAGATCCGGTATGCCTTAAAGGGGTCAGTACCCACGGGATCGGCCGGTATCCGCAGTATGTAGATCCGGATTCCTTCAGGACGCTGCGGGATCAGTGGCATGCATCTCTTATCCGTCTTGCCATGTATACGGAAGAGTTTGACGGTTACTGCATCACCGGAAAGCAGGAGGAGCTGAAGGCGCTGATCGACAGGGGCGTTCAGTATGCGACGGATCTGGGCATGTATGTGATCATCGACTGGCATATTTTAAGTGACGGCCATCCTGCTAAAAACCAGAAAGAGGCAGAAGCTTTTTTTGAAGAAATGTCGGCAAAATATAAGGATCATAACAATGTGATCTATGAGATCTGCAACGAGCCAAACAGCGGTCCGGACTGGCCTGCAGTTAAAAAGTACGCGGAGGATATTATTCCGATCATCCGGAAAAATGATCCGGAAGCGGTAATTCTTGTGGGAACACCTACCTGGTCCCAGGATGTGGATATCGCTGCCGAAGATCCGGTCAGGGGATATGCGAACATTATGTACGTGCTTCATTTTTATGCCGGCACCCATAAAGAAGCGCTGCGGGATAAAGCGAGGGCTGCTCTTCAAAAAGGTCTTCCTCTGTTTGTCAGCGAGTTCGGTATCAGTGATGCCTCCGGTGACGGTGAACTGGACAAAGCAGAAGGGAATAACTGGATCCGCTTTTTAAAGGAAAACGACATCAGCTTTGTGTGCTGGAATCTTTCCAATAAAGCGGAAAGCAGCGCACTCTTAAACAGCGCTTCGACAGTCACGGGGAACTTCACGGATGAAGACCTTTCCGAGCAGGGAATGTGGTACAGGAACATATAGAGAACAGAACGCTTTAATCAGCGTTTCCCCATGACTCTTAATATCCGTTCTCCCAGCTGATCTGTCTGGCAAGCGGTTTACCTGCAAAATAGTTGTCCAGATCTTCCAGGAATAATTCCACATTCCGCCGTATGGTATAGCCAAGCGTCATATTACCTGCTATATGCGGTGTGATGAGAAGATTGGGACAGTTATACAGCGGACTGTCCGCGGGAAGAGGTTCCTGCCGGAACACATCCAGGGCGGCGCCGCCTAGTTTTTCCTCTTTTAACAGTTTCATAAGCTCATCTTCGTCCAGAATATTGCCCCGCCCCACATTTACAAGAATTGCGTGAGAGGGAAGAAGAGAGAGCTTTCCTTTAAGAAGATCGTCTGTCTCTGCGGTTCGGGGAAGGCAGAGGACCAGAATGTCGGTTTCAGGGAGAATCTCATCCAGCTGACCGATGGGAAGAACCTTGTCAAATGCTTTTTCCGAAGACCGTCCGCTCCTTGAGACGCCTGTAATAGAGGCAGGATTAAAGGATGTAAATCTCTCGGCGGCCTGACTTCCCAGATCCCCGGTTCCAAGGATCACAATGCGGCTGTCCCGGATGGAGCGGATAGGAAGATCGCGGACCCATGTGTGGCTGCGGACTATTTCGCTGTAGGATATCTGCTGTCTTAAAAGCATCAGAGTAACCATGATGATATGTTCGGAAATGGTGACACCATAAGATCCGGAGGAACTGGAAAGAAGAGTCTTTTCAGGATCAACGACTCCCGGGGTGAGATATCCTTCCATACCGGCTGTCAGACTGCAGAACCATTTGAGGTTCGGGGCAGCAGCAATAAGTGCGTTTCCCTGCCCGTAAATAATATCCGCGTCAGCCAGATGGGGGAGCGCTTCTTCTTCAGTAACATAGAATTCCACGGAGCAGCCGTATTTTACGGCTGCTTTTTCGATTGCTTCGCGGCTGCTGGAATCCAGACATTTGTGGACGACGACGATTTTGTTTGACATGGCAGGCACCTCCATTTTGAAGCCGGACTATTACAATATGGTGTTTGTGTTGATATTGTCTGAGAACATCTGTGTTTCAGTCAAAGGTTCGGGTGAGGTCTTTTACCCACTTATACTTTTTATAATGGTACATGACCCAGGGAATCTTCCCGACTTCATCAAGGCATGTACAGGCATAGGCCACGAGCACCGGAAGATGCAGGACAAAAGCACTGATGAGAGCCGTAGGGATCGCGATCCCCCACATGGCTACCGCAAGGCTGTATACATCAAAGAGTGTATCGCCTCCGGCGGCAAAGATTCCGTTGATAATGACAGTATTGACTGTTCGCCCGATCATGTAGAAGGCCATAATGACCATCATGCCGGTCAGATACCGGGAAGCGGTTTCTGTAAGGATAATAAAATGAAGGAGCAGCGGCGTCAGCAGAAGAATGACCGCTGTGGACAGAAACCCGAGCAGGAAGGAGAGGATCATCAGCCGGTCGCCGTAGAGTCTGCCCTTTTCCAGATCGCCCGCGCCAAGTTCGTTCCCGATCAGGATCCCTCCGGCACTGCTCATACCGTTGCACAGGCAGCACATCAGATCCCGCACGACAGCAGCAACGGAGTTGGCGGCAGCAGCATCTCCTCCGAGATGCCCCATAATGGCTGTATAGGAGGTAAAACCTACACCCCAGAACAGGCCGGCGCCGAGGAGCGGAAGAGCGACTTTGCGGAAATCCTTTGAAAGCAGCGCGTTTTTATGAAACAGCCCCCTGAATCGCGGGCGGATAAATCCCTTCTGGAAGGAAGAACCGACACAGAGAGCAAGTTCTATGATCCTGGCGATCAGGGTCGCCAGAGCGGCACCGCGGGCATCCATGGCAGGCGCACCCAGCAGGCCGAAAATAAAGATGGCATTCAGAATGATATTGAGGATAACGGCGGCCGAGCTGATAAAGGCACTCCGGCTCGTATGTCCGCTCACCTTCATGAGGGTCAGGTAGCACTGGGAGATTCCGGTCAGCAGGTAGGACCAGCCTGCGATCTTCAGATATCCGCAGCCGATCTCGATCAGTGCCGGCTCATGGGTAAAAATCAGCATCAGATGCCTCGGAAATATGGTACAGGCGATAAAGAAAAGAACAGAAGCCAGTCCGCAGAAGCGGAGCATCATGTTAAAAATGTCATGCATCGTCCGTATGTCCTTTTTCCCCCAGTACTGGGCACCCAGAATAGCTCCGGCACTGGTGACGGAGGCGAGGATCATATTCTGGATAAACTGTACCTGTGTTGCCAGGGAAACAGCGGCCATCGAGTCCTGGGCGATGCGCCCCAGCATGATGGCATCCCCTGCGGCCACAGCCGCCAGCATCAGACTTTGCAGGGAAATGGGAATCATGAGAGTGATCAGCTTTTTGTAGAATTCTTTGTCGCCAAATAAAAAACCAGCAGTTCGCTTTACACGTGAAGACATGGAGTTCCTTTCTTCTCAGGTCAGTATCAGATAATTTCGAAACTCACTGGTAAGATTCATACAATTTAATCGAAGCAGGGAGTATCGCAATGGACTGTAAATACAGTATAGACTCTTTGGTATCGGTTAATTGCCACTATAGCATATGGAGTGCATCATTGACAAGAAGCAGATGATTATCCAAAAAGCCGCCGGATGGAAGATGTCGTCAGCAGGCGGCCTGATTTCTGGATAAAACACAGTCCCGGATGATGTTGTCAGATAAAAGAACATATGTTATGATTTTTTATAATAAGAATGGACCTGGTGCAGGAATCGTTTTCATCCGTGTTTCCCTGAGAATATCATCCGGATTTCTCAGGGGGAAACATTTCTGTTATTTTCAGAAGGGGGTGACTGGCATGGCAAAGCGTATTGTAGAAGGTCTCTGGGATTGTTCCTACTGTCAGACAAAGGCCATCGGCGGGCTTACGAAGGTCTGTCCGTGCTGCGGGCATCCTCAGGATAAGGACACCCGTTTTTATATGGGAAATAAAAAAAGGTATCTGGAAGCAGACCTTGCCGCGCAATATGGTCAGGGTCCGGACTGGGTATGCCCCTACTGCGGGAGTCTGAACCGCATACGTTATAAATTCTGTTCAGGATGCGGCGCCCCGAAAGACAGCGCAGAGGACGACTATTTTACGAACACTTCCAGGGCAGATGCCGCCCAAAAGCCAGGGACAGAAGCCGGCGCAGCACCCGCAGAAACCCGGCATATGGACAGAGTCACCTCCGGAAACAAAGGGCCGAAAGGCAGATCCGGGGACAGCAGGGACATGAAAACAGAGTCCGGAAAACGATTCCGGATCAGCATAAAAACCATCATTTTTGCGATTCTGGCACTGGCCATGCTGGTTTTTCTTGTGGATACCTTCCTGCCCAGAAAATACAGCGCCGACGTACAATATTCTTTATGGGTACGAAAGGTCTATATCGAAGAATGGCGGACAGTGCAGGAATCTGACTGGGGCGTTCCCGAGGGCGGAAGAGTATATGATGAGAGATCAGAAATCCATCATTACGACCAGGTACTGGACCATTATGAGACCAGGACCCGCACGGTTTCGGAATCTGTCTATGACGGAGAGGATACGCACACTTCTTATGTCAATAACGGGGATGGTACGTTTACCGAGGAGACCTGGTCCACACCCCGCTACAGGACCGAGTACTATACGGAGAACTATGAGGAACCAGTATATCGCGACGAACCGGTATACCGGACAAAATACTATTATGAAATTGAAAAATGGGTAGAAAACCGTGAAGAAATAAGCCAGGGGATCAACGACACACCCTACTGGCCGGAATATACGCTGGCTGATAATGAGCGGACGGGGTATACAGGAGAAATCTATGGTCTTAGCCTCAAGGCTAGTAAGGAGAAAACCTACCTGGCTTATCTGCCCCAGGAACAGTGGGAGACTTTTGAAGCCGGAGATCAGGTGGAAATCAAGGTCGTTGGAGACGAAGTAAAGGAAATCAACGGTCTGGAAACGGAGGACCGGGGGTAAAAAGAACAACAGACAGGTAAGACAGATAGCGGAATCTGGTCAGAGTACGAGGGCTGTGAGAAAGGGAGGAGAAAAGACTTTCATTTCTCACAGCCTTTTTCACAGTATTTATACAGGTCATGGAATAAATAATGCCCATAATGAGGTGCGAAAAACACGAAAATAGAATATGCAAAACCATTACTTATAACGTGGAATTATTAATTCAAATATGATATACTGAAATTGAACATACAATTAATCCCCGGATCGAAAGGAGGAATCATCATGAAAAGTAAAAAAACCACCGCACTTCTGATAATACTGCTGTTGCTGCTGCAGATGCTGCCGGCCTCTGTCACAAGCGCGGCAAGTGCATGGCAGCCCCCGTCGGATACTTTTTGTCCGTACAGTACCGACGGACAGCATAATTGGACAGACTGGATCCAGATAGCCGCTGCGTCCTGCACCCAGGAAGGAATGGAGATCCGGGAATGCTTCAACTGCGATTACAGACAGGACAGATCCATTCCGATGATCGCTCACAGTTACGGGGAATGGCAGACGGTTCAGGAACCTTCGTGCCAGCATTCGGGAATCCGGCACAGGGTCTGCAGTGTCTGCGGGGATATAGAGCGTGAGATGATTCCGGAAACGCCTCATCAATACAGCAGCTGGTCAGTCGTAAGAGCGGCTTCCTGCACAGAAGAGGGACTGCGTCAGAGCAGCTGTATCTACTGCGGGAATATTCAGACGGAAACGATTCCTAAAACAGATCATGTTTACGGAGACTGGCATGTATCGAAAGAAGCGACCTGCACAGGCGAGGGGACTCGCCAGAGATCCTGCCAGGTCTGTGGAAATATACAGACAGAGGTTCTGCCTGTGACCCCGCACAATTTTGGCGGGTGGGAAGTTTCTGTCGAGGCGACGGATCATTCTTCCGGAATACGCAGACGGGTCTGCCAGACCTGTTCTTATGAGGAAACCCAGAATTATGATCCCGAAGGGACTCTGAGAAGAGGGGACAGCGGAAGTGCCGTACAGGAGATGCAGCAGCTTTTGATCGACCAGAATTTCCTGGAGCCGGGAGGAGCGGACGGAAGCTTTGGCCCGGGAACAGAGGGGGCTGTCATAAGTTTTCAGCAGAAGGAAGGCCTGACAGCGGACGGCGTATGCTGGCCTCAGACATGGGAACATCTGAACCATCAGTTTGGTGAATGGGTGATCATTAAAGAGGTGACCCCTTTCTCCGCAGGAGAACAGGAGAGGACCTGCAGCAAGTGTGGATTTACGCAGAGGCAGGAAATCTATCCGGAAGGTATACTTAAACGGGGAGACAGAGGAGACGAAGTCAAAGAGCTGCAGGAAGCGCTGAACAGCCGTGGGTTTAACTGTGGAACACCGGACGGAGATTTCGGCGGGATGACGGAAGCGGCTGTCAGTGCCTTTGAGTCCGCCAGTGATCTTCCGGCAGATGGGATTGCATGGCCTGGTGTAAGGCAGATGCTGGGGCTGATGGAAAGCCCGGAAACGTCCATCGGGGGCGGTTCTGTCTCGCTGCGAAATCTCCCGGTAAAGACCGGCCGGCTGATGCTTCTTGCGGGACCGGTCATTTCCAGAGAACCCTCCGGCCTCGGAGAAAAAATCACCATGCAGATGACCCTGATCAACAATGGGAAAGAAGACCTTTCTATTGACCTGAACGCGCTGAACGGTTTTGGTGATCTTGCCGGGATGGACAGGTTTACCGGATGGCCTGAAAGCAATACGATCCTTCCGGCAGGGGAGCAGGCAGATTTTGAATATGCGATCCAGTCTTATGAACATGATTTTGCCATCGGGAAGATCCAGCGTATTATTCAGGTATACGGGACAGGCGGAAGCGGAAGCCTGGAGAAGGACAGTGTATATCTGGTCCTGCCGCTTCAGGGAGAAGCATTTGAAGGAAAACTGCGTCTGGTCTACGGAAACATCGAGCGGGCCGGGTACGGCACCGAAGAAACTATCAAAGTGGACATGACAGTTTCCGATATGGGGGATTCGGATCTGGATATCTGGATCGTTCCAAGAGATGAACAGAGTACGCCCATCTATACGGATGGTCTGGAAAACTGGCCGGGCAGCCTGAATGACAGCGTCTTCCTGACACCAGGTAATGAATATAGTTTCCGGTATGTCCTGAAGCCCACTCAGGATGAGATCGCGGCCGGGAAGATCGTACGTATCGTTGATGCGGAAGGAATCGATCCGGCAACCGATCAGGGATATGTTTATGAGATAATTCTGGATATTCCATTAAAAAATGAGTCCGGAAATCCGCTCCTTCACATGCAGGGGTACCTGGATCCTGCCCATCCGGATCCTGGGTATGTTTATAAGGCGGATGAGGTGGTACATCTGGATGCAGATGTAAGTAACCGTGGAAGCGTTCCCGTCAAAAATGTGCATATCCGGTGTGAAATGTTTGGCCCGGATAACGTATATATGGGAGAACCGGCGCTCAGGTACGGAACATATCTGGATCTTGCCCCGGTAGAAGGAATGCTGGATACCCTGGAATATACGATCACCCCGGAAGATGTACAGGCGAAAGAGATAACCTTCCTTTTCTGGGCAGAGGGAGAAATGGAAAGTGAACCTGGAATTTCCGTATACTCCTATAATCATTGGACATATACGATCCATACAGGCGAAGGATCGGAAGGGGAAGGAACCGTTGAACCAGGAACTGCTGAACCAGGAACTGCTGAACCAGGAACTGTGGAACCGGCATCATCGGAAGAACAGACGGTGGAAACGCAGCCTGCGCCAGGAGTAACGGAGGAAGAGATAGAGGCAGCACAGGGAGGCACTTCGCAGGAAGGAACGACAGGAGAGGAAGGTGATCCTCAGGATCTTCCGTCAGCAGGAGGAGAAGAAACATCGGAAACGCAGCCTGCATCGGGAGAGGAATTCGAAGAGGACGATGGGGGAACGCTTATCGTAATGAAGAAGGAGATCGGTTCTTCCACACTTCCCGAAGGATACTGCCTTGGAGAGTATGTAAATTATGTAATAACAGTAACAAATACACATAAGTATGCAGTCAAAAATGTTATTGTACGCGATGATTTTGGCGGAGAAGAGCCGTTACAGCTCGGTATCATCGCTTCTCTCGAAGCGGGACAGACAGAGTCCTTTGTGTTCGTTTATCAGATAGCAGAAGAAGATGTGATCAATGGATATTTTGATAATAAGGCTTATGTCCGGGTCGAGACCTATACAGATGAGAACGGAGTATTCCGCGGCGGGTATACGATATTTTCCAATGTGGTCACTGTTCCGGTGTGCGATAAGAAGATCATAGAAGACGACCAGACATTGCTTCCGGAATATGCCTTTAAAATCGAAAAGAAAGAAAAAAGCATTTCCGTGGATCCAAATGGGTATCATCTTAACGAAACCGTAGCGTATGAGATCCGTGTAACCAATATCTGCAAAGAAACGATAAATGCTATCCGGATCTATGATGAACTGGTCGATTATGCGGATCCGCCCGAATATCTGACAAGTGTCTGGCTGGCACCGGGACAATCGATAGCTGTTCCTTATTCCCATATTGTAACACAGCAGGATATAGATAAAGGAAGCATCGAAAACCAGGCCGTGGGTGCTATTGATGCGGTTAAAGAAAACGGCGACATTATAGAAGAAAAAACCTATTCAGACATTCTCACTGTACTCACCGCAAAGGAACCTCCGGAAACGACGCCGGAGATCACGCCGGAAGTGACGCCTGAGACGACGCCGGAGATCACGCCGGAAGTTACACCTGAGACAACGCCGGAGATCACACCGGAAGTTACACCTGAGACGACACCTGAGATCACGCCGGAAACAACGCCTGAGACGACACCAGAGATCACACCGGAAGTGACACCTGAGACGACACCAGAAATCACCCCGGAAGTGACACCAGAGATCACACCGGAAACAACGCCGGAGATCACGCCGGAAGTGACACCTGAGACTACGCCAGAGGTCACGCCGGAAGTGACACCGGAAACAACGCCGGAGATCACGCCGGAAGTGACGCCAGAGACGACACCAGAGATCACACCGGAAACGACGTCAGGACAGGATCACTGCAGGAGAATCCTTGCTGCAAGGGGAGAGGGTGTGTCGGAATATCAGATCCTGTATTGTACAGAACATAAAGCATTGGTGGATTATGTCAACGCAAAAATGGAGACAGCTGTTTCCGACGAGGAAAAACTACAGATCTGGCAGGAAGCCGAACTTCTTTTGTCACAGGCGGTCAATGCAGAATATGATGAATTAAAGGCCGGTCTTTCTCAGGAAGAATATAAACAGAAGCTGGAGGATGCACGTACTCGATTCTTTGAACAGCTGGAGGCCTTTAAAAAATTTGCTGCGTTGTATAAAGATCCTGTTGAAACGGCTGAACGGACCTGCACACAGCTATTAAATGCCTGCGTGGACCTTTGCTATGAAAACAGCACGGCACCTGGCCCGCGTACGGACAGTATCCTGGGGGAAAATTATATCCGTCTTACCGGGCAGGCTGCACCGGGAGAAAAGAGCCGGATCGAGATCCTGCCGGAAGAAAACAGTGTAAAATACAGAGAATATCTTTGCGAAGATCATCTGAAGATCGAAAATACACTCGATCAGGCACTGGCATCCGAATCTTATCCTGACAAGGCTGTCTGCTTTGATGAAGCAGGAGCAGCCTGGAAAGCAGATCTGACAGGAACAATGGACAGTTATTATGCGCAGGCAGATGCACAAAAACAATTACTGATCACAGAATATGTTCAGGCCTTTGACCGCTCTCTTGCAGCGAAAGAAGCGCTTCTGTCAGTCCTCTACCAGCAGAACCGTCTGATTATTTCCGAGGTGATGGCATCGACAGTAAAAGGCCAGGTACTTCTTCTCGAATAATTACCATTCTTTTCATGAATGATAACAGGAACGGCACCCGGGAATTCCGGGTGCCGTTCCTTTCCAGACAGAGTAAACTTCCTGTTAAGCATTGAAAGACGATCGGTCGTTTGATAAAATAAGCATGGGAATACACTTTTGATAGATCCATGATAATCATTTACGGCAGCATTTTTCCTTAGAAGTAAATATTTGCTGGCGGCAAAGCAGGGCGTATCGCGATTACCTAATCGCTATTACCTGGAAGGGAGTATGTTAAAAAGGTTATGAAGACGATTATTGAATTATACGACGAGAGGCCGATTGAAAATGTACTGGGGACTGAAGTATTCCGGCCGGAAGAGACCGTGATCATGTGCCCTCCGGAAGTAGAAGCGGATCAGGCTTTCAAGAAATCCCTGCAGAAATATTTTGAACACAGGGGAGTCTGCGTAAAGCTTACATTTGTCCCGGTCAGTCTTTTAAATGCTGAAAAGATCGAAAAAAAGATGAGGCAGGTACTGGAGACCCATGAAGACTGCGGTATCGATATTTCCGGAGGAACAGATGCAGCCTTGTTTGCGGCAGGAGCCGTTGCGAGCAGCGCAGAGATTCCCGTATATACCTACAGTCGTAAAAAGAATTCATTCTTTGAAATTAAGAATGCTCCTTTTGCAAGAGATCTGCCCTGTACGGTACAGCTTGATGCGGAATCCTGTTTCCTGATGGCCGGCGGAAATCTTCTTCCCGGGCGGGAAGATAATGAGAAACTCAGGACCATGCTGCCCCAGATCGATCAATTGTTTGCTGTATTTATGAAATACCGCCGCATCTGGAACAGGCAGATCAGCTATTTTCAGAAAATCTCTTCATCGGCGCCGGGCGTGCTGGAGGCTTGCGGACATTTTACCGTAAAGGCGGACCATGGTTCTGTCACGGTGGACCGGGGGCTGCTGAACGCCTTGGCAGAGGCAGGCCTGATCCTGGATCTGGATGTTATAGAGGACGAAGTACGGTTCCGCTTCCCGGATGAGATGACCCGCTTCTGGCTGAGAGATATCGGAGCAGTTCTGGAGCTGCAGGTATTTCGCGCCTGTCTGGCAGCAGGCTGTTTTGATGATGTAGTCCTGAGTGCCGTCGTGAACTGGCAGGGCAGTGACAGGATGCGGGACGCAGTAACCAATGAGATCGATGTTATGGCAGTTCAGGGCATACAGCCCGTATTCATCAGCTGCAAAACCAGCGAGATCAAGACAGGTGCTCTGAATGAGCTGGCGATTTTACGGGACCGTTTTGGCGGAAAGGGTTCCAGAGCAATTATTGTGACCAGTTCTTCTTCCGGGAAGGGTCTTGCTCCCATGCGAAGAAGAGCCTCAGAATTAGGGATCGAAGTGGTGGAACTAAACGATCTTCCGATGGACAAGCTGATCAGCAGGCTGACAGGAAAAAACAACAG
>CACZPF010000016.1 GCA_902782975.1 uncultured Lachnospiraceae bacterium | reverse complement strand
TTATGACCTGCCGGATCGTATCTTCGCCCAGGATTTTTTCCGGAAGATAACTCATGTTAAATTTCTTCCCGTCAACCCTTTCATACCCGCCTTCTACCTTCTCGGCAGCATAGAGAACCGGATTTCCTCTCATTCCTGTTCTTCTGCATTTTGCGTCTGTTCCTGCCAGTACCCTGGCTGTTGTCTCAATTGCTTCGTCCACGATCGTTCTGTCAAAAATCTCATGCCCGCCATACATCTTGTCAAATTCCTGTGCATGTTCTTTCAGATGAAGCAGACTCTTCATATAAGTCATAATAGAAAGAGAATTTGGAAATTCCAGCAGGGTATTGCCATTGCACGCATCTCCGCTGTAAGCGATACGTGTTTTATGATCGATCAGCACGATCGAGCCCGGTGTATGACCACCCGCTTCTACTACTTCCACCTCTCTGTCTCCCAGGTCAAACACATCCCCGTCGTAGAGCGGAAATACACGCATGGGACAGGCGTCAGCAAAATGATCATCTTTCTGAATAAGGTCTTTATATTCAGGAAGTGCCATTTCCTTTGCCTGCATATAGGGAATTTCTTTTGAATATCCAAGAGACATCTGGAAATATAAAATATCTCTGTGATGTATATAGCAGGAATCAAAATGGAAATTCCCGCCTGTATGATCCGGATGTGCATGTGTATTGACAAGCCTGACAGGTTTATCCGTCAATGTCTCACAGTATGCTTTTAAGTTTCCCCATCCCATGATCGTATCGATCAGAAGTGCATAATCACGTCCTTCGATCAAATAGCAGAAGGCCGGAACCACAGCCGTAAATGCATTTGTGATCATCCAGCTTTTATCTGCAATCTGTTCACTCTTAAAAAAAGGAATTCTGTTCTCCGTCATCAAAAAATACCACCTTTCCAAAAACGAAACATCCTAAGCCTTATATAGAAGAAGTATATTTTCCGGGGAAACGCCAATCTTCACGGGTCTGACCGCAGGCGTCTGATTTTTCGGCACTCTCCACCACAGATCCGGCGTCCCCTCCTTCTGTTCCTCATAACGGAAAAGAATCCTGTTTTCAAAAGGTTCTTCTCTTTGTTCAACGATTCTGACGGGAAAAAGGTTTCTACCTGAACCTGGATCAAAATAATGTGCCCTGATGCCCACTGCTTCCAGATCATCCTTCACCGGAACACCTGTTTCAAAAGAAATCCCCCAGTCCGGAACAAACACGGTCTTTTCCCCCGTCTTTTTAGCAGAGGCTATATTTTTGCATCCTGTAAGGAGGGCTGCTTCTGCACTCTCCGGATTTTTAAATACCTGCTCTGTCATTCCATATTTCAAAATACATCCTTTATGCATCACTGCCGCCCGATCACAAAGATAATAAATCTCATCCCTGCTGTGACTTACGATCACCGCATCCTTCCCATAATCCTGCAGGATTTTGTGGATCTGGGTCTGCATGATTTCCCTGAGATAAGAATCCAGAGCGCTGAACGGCTCATCCAGGAGAAGGATCTCCGGATCTCTGACCAGGATGCGTGCCATCGCCGTCCGCTGCTGCTGTCCTCCCGAGAGCTGACGTGGATAAAGGTTCCTGCATTCCTGAATGTTCATAAGGGAAAGAGTTTCCTCAAGCCGTTCCGGTATTCCCTTCATCCCGCATATAATATTCTGCTCTGCAGTCATATGCGGAAACAGGGCATAATTCTGGAACATATATCCGACATGCCGTTCCTGCGGCTTTAAATTAATTTTCTGATCACTGTCAAAAAGGGTCCGGCCATTCAGGATAATTTTCCCTTCATCCGGCTTTTCAATGCCGGCAATACATTTCAGGGTCAGTGTTTTTCCACAGCCGGAAGCTCCCAGCACCCCGCAGATCCCCCCTGTATGTTCCAGATCAATGGCCAGAAGAAAATCACCGTATCTTTTTCTAATATGAACCGAAAGACTCATCTTTTTCCTCTTTCCAGCATATTAACGGCCAGCAGGATAACGGTCGATATGGCCAGATTGATCATCACCCAGAAAAAGGCCTGCTGTTCGTTATTTGTCCGCCACAGCTGATATACCGTCGTCGAAATGGTTGCCGTTCTTGCCGGAATATAACCTGTCAGCATACTGGTGGCACCATATTCTCCCAGTGCCCTCGCAAAAGATAGAACCACCCCCGCCAGAATCCCCTGCCGGCATAAAGGCATCCGGATCCGCCAGAAAATATACGTATTCGAAAGTCCGAGCGTCTGGGCTGCCCAGGCAAGATCGTTATCAAAACCTTCAAATGCTCCCCTCGCCGTCCGGTACATAAGTGGAAATGCCACCACAACAGCCGCCACAATACCCCCATACCAGGTCATGGCAAACTGAAGCCCGATTTTCCCCAGCAGAATTCCAAGAGGCCGTTTTGGTCCAAGAAGGATCAGAAGAAAATAGCCGCATACCGTAGGCGGCAGAACCATAGGAAGCGTAAAAACCACATCCAGGATCCCCTTGATCACTGCCGGAAGCTTTGCCACATAATAGGCCGCGGCAATCCCGCAAAAAAAGACGATCACACTGCTGATCGCAGCAATTCTCAGTGAGTTCCACAAAGGATACCAGTCCATGTTTCCTCCCTGTTCCCGATCCACCTGGCCGACTGTTTACACGCAGGCTATTCCTTTACCGGAGTAAATCCGACTTTTTCGAACACTGCCATGGCTTCCTCTGTCTCCAGAAACGCCAGAAAAGCTTTTGCCTCATCCGGAAATTCCGTATTTTTGAGAACAGCAGCAGGATAAATAACCTGCCCGCACATTTCTGCCGTGGCATAATCAACGATCGTAAGGCCTGCCGAGAATGCATCCGTACAGTAAATGACACCGCAGTCGACACTGCCTTCCAGGATCTGCGTTGTCACTTCTTTAACATTGGAGCCATAAGAGATCTTCCCTGCCCCGGCAAGCTCCTCCTCATCCAGATCATAATAATCCAGAATCTTCTGCGTATACTGCCCCACCGGAACATCACTGTTTCCCATGCCCATCAGAATGTTTTCCGTCTTTAGAAGCCCGGATAACTGTTCAAAAGAATTTATCCCTTTCCTGTTCTCTTCATTAACACAGAGAGTTACTTTATTTTCCAGAAGATCCTGCCTCGTTGCCGGATCGATAAGATCCAGACCCTCCGTATTTACGGCTGGATCTGCCTCAATATCCAGCTGGTTCATCTGCTTCTGTCCTGCCGAAATGAAAAGATCACACACAGCTCCTTCCTGGATCTGCGTCTTTAAAGTGCCGGAAGAATCAAAATTAAAAATCAGTTTAATATCCGGCGCTTCTTCCTTATAAAGGCTGCCGATCTCTGTTAATGTTTCTGTCAGTGAAGCCGCGGCGAATACCGTAAGCTCTTTTACTTCTTTCTCTGTAAGGGAATCTGCCTTTGCGGTTCCTGCTGCCCCTGTGAGAGCCATCACCAGGCTGATCATGAAGAATCCTGTCTGTTTCCAATTATATCTCATCCTTAAAGTCCTCTCTTTTATTCCTTTCTCCACAACATCCATAGGTTTACGTCTCAAATCCCATCTTTTTGTTCTCCCTTATCTCTATGCACTATCCAAGTATCATAGACAATGTGCCAAAGAAGATCAGCATGACTGCCAGCAGGAGAATCTCCTGGGGAATACGGTTTAGCATCAGACCGGCGCATTCCCGCATGAACGCATTCGGCCAGAACCACCATTTCGTCCGGCTTCCTATGCCTTCTGCGGGCAGACCGGCCAGATTAGCCCATACGCCGCTTCTGAACACATGATAGTTTGTAGTGGCATAGACGACCTTCGCGCTGCCGCCCCTCTGCTCAATGAGTTTTTTACTGTATTTCATATTCTCATAGGTATTACGGGACTGATCTTCCACTGCGATCGAATCGTCAGAAATATTCTGCTCTTTAAGATACCGCCGCATGGCCTCGGCTTCGGCAATGGGTTCGTCCGCCCCCTGTCCTCCTGACGGGATCAGGACCGCCTTCCTGCCGGTCTCGTCAAGCTGTTTCTTCCAGAACTCGACGGCCCTGTCCGCCCGTCCTCTGAGAAGAGGAGTCAATGTACCGTCTCTGCGGAATTTGCAGCCAAGAATCAGGATATAATCGGCGTTCAGCTGCGGGACATGCCTCGCCGCTTTCAAACCGCAGATGATCGCCCCTGCCAGCATACATTCAAACCAGGCAAAGCCCGTGGCATATACATTATGCAGCGTATTCCAGAGCCGGATCTGCCACTCTGAGCCTGAAAGATCCCGGCTGTACAGGAAGAAAGCCAGCGCTTCCCCTGCAAGAAGTACAAAACCAATTCCGATGCCCAATACATTTCTTGGGCTGAATCCTTCATGCTTAATAAGTGCAGTATTACTGACCGCCATAGCCGCCGCAAATACCAGAACAAGCGGTGAAGTCAGCATCATAAACCACCAGCTGGCACTGGAGATCGCTCTGTAGGCGGAAAACATGGCAAAAGTGTCGGGGTTCAGCGCATGTCTTACCGTTACGACCAGCATCGTCACCCCCGTCA
>CACZPF010000015.1 GCA_902782975.1 uncultured Lachnospiraceae bacterium | reverse complement strand
TGGCCGGAAGCTGAGAAAATGCTGCGCCGCCTATCAGCAGGTGCCTTCGCAAACTCGCATACGCGGAGAAAGTGCTCAGGCACCTGCCGCTATGCCCGCATTTTCTGTACTTCCGGCTAATGGTCTGCCGTCTCTATGCGATCAGCCGATGTCTTCCATTTTCTCCTTAATTGCATCTTCTTCCGCCGCCATTGCTTCCAGCGTCATCGAAAGAAGTTTATCAAGATCCCAGCCCAGCATCTCAGCTCCACGGGCGATCACTTCTCTGGAACAGCCGGCAGCAAAACTTTTACTCTTATATTTCTTCTTCAGAGATTTGAGATCCATATCCTTTGTACTTTTGGAAGGTCTCATCAGTGCCGCTGCCCATATAAGGCCGGTCAGCTCATCTGCGGCAAAAAGTACTTTCTCCATCTCCCTCTCAGGTTCCACATCGATCGTCACGCCGTTGCCCACCGTTATCCCATAGCCGTGGGAACAGACCGCGTGAATAATATCCTCTGAAACGCCGCCTTCCCTTAAAAGTTCAGGAGCCTTCAGACAGTGCTCCTCCGGATACAATTCAAAATCTATGTCATGAAGAAGCCCGACAATTCCCCAGTATTCTGCTTCTTCCTCATACCCCAGCTGCCTTGCGTACCACTGCATCACTGACTCTACAGTCAATGCATGCTGTACATGAAAAGGATCTTTGTTATATTTTTTCAGCAGGGCAAATGCCTCATCTCTTGTAATCATTCTCGTTTCAGCTGCTCCTTTCTTTCATTTAATTGCTCCTGCATTTCCAGCCTCAGGCTTACTCCTCCCATTCTCTGCTGCCTGTCTTCTGCTTCTTTTCCTGCCGTGCAGTGATCTTCAGTTACTGTTTTCCCTCTTTAAACATCAGCATCATTTCGTTGGTAAGGCTGTAATCCACAGGCTGAAGTTCTATTTCTTCTCTCTGGACCCATTCTGCATATTTAAGTTCGGATTCATCCATGTGAATGGTATCGTCTCCATCCACTTCGCAGTAAAATCCTGCCAGAATATCGCTTGCTATGCCCCAGGGCTGCGACTTATAGTAGCGGATATTTTTTACCTTGATCCCGGCTTCCTCCATGACTTCCCGCCGGACTGTCTCCTCAAAAGTTTCGCCGATCTCGGTAAAGCCGGCCACCAGCGCATTGCTGCCGAAGCCCGTTTTATATTTTGTAAGAAGAAGCTTATCGCCGTTCTTCACACCCACGATCACCGCCGGATTAATGCGGGGATAGATTTTCTGCCTGCAGCTTTTGCAGACCATGGCTCTCTCCACCGTATCGATTTCCGTAGGTTGTCCACACTCCCCGCAATAACGGTTTTTGCGGTACCATTCTTCCAGCTGCAGAGCTGTAAAGGCAGCCATCATATATTTGCGTGGCTGAAGGTCCCAGTCCCGGATGGAGCGGATATTGTAATAAGCATAGCCGGCCGGTACGGAAGTGTCCTCCTTACACAGGTCCAGAAAGAATTTTTCCTCGTCGATGGAAAAAAGGTAGACGGTCCTTCCGAGAGATTTAAACTCCTCTGCCCGCGGATAACGGAGGGTCCTTTCCTTTGCATTTACATGCAGAAGAACCCCTTCCGGGCTGATGCTGATAATAAAACTGTCTCCGGAAAGTTTTTCTTCCGGGTGGTACTGATTATAAAAATGATGTGGCAAAATATCCTGAATCATATTTTCCTCTTTCACGGCGCATTCCCTGCGCCCATCATGGCAGATCTGAAACATGGTTTCAGAGTTTCCTGTTTCACGGCACATTTACTGTACCAGATACAAAAGATCTGAAAAGTCTTCTTTCTAAACTTCACTCAGATAAGCAATTTCTTCCTGTGTAAAGTCGATCTCCAGGGCCTTAAGATTCGATAAGATACGCTCTGGTTTTGTAGTAGCAGCTGCCGTATATAGATTCAGCCCCTGAGTAAACATCCATCCCAGGGCGATCTGTGCCACACTGCATCCCTTCCTTTGGGCCAGTTCTTCACATCTTGCCAGGCGAAGGAAATTTTTGTGGGATACATATCCCTTGATGGCAAAGGGATCCAGAAGGTTTTTAAGGTTTTCCGAATCCTCATCCGTGCTTTTCACCTTTCCGGCCATAAAACCTCTGGCCAGGCCTGAATAGGCGAGGACAGGCATCTGATTTTCCCGGTACCATTCTCTGGCATCCTCATTGTCGTCTCCTGTGATCGTCACACATCCGCCGCCCCACATATCACAGATCTGCTCAGCCAGGCCAAAATGCGGACTGGAAACAGAAAAACCACAAAGGCCCGTTTCTTCTGCATATCTGTTTGCCTCGATGATCCGCTGATGGGTCCAGTTGGAAACGCCAAAAATCGTGATCTTTCCTTCCTTTTTCGCCTCATTCAGCGTATCGATCACTTCACTTACCGGCGTACAGGGATCATCCCTGTGGAGAAGAAAAATATCAATATAATCTGTCTGCAAAGCTTCCAGGCTTTGTGCCATTTCTGTCCGGATCACTTCCCTGTTGACTTTTACGATGCCATTCTTTACATCTCCGCACTTCGAAAGGACTACCACATCGTCACGGCATCCCCTCTTTTTCATCCATCTTCCCAGTACATTTTCCGCTTTTCCGTAACCTCTGGCGGTATCAAACGTCTGGACTCCACACGCCAGGGCAGCATCCAGAACCTCATCGATATCTTCCCCCGCCAGCATAGGAGTATTAGCTGTCCCGTAAAGGAGACGGGATACTTTTTTATTCAAGCCGTCAATTTTTCCATATTTCGAAAAAACCATATAAACTTCTCTCCTTATCCTCTGCTGTGCCTTTTGTCCATGCGTGATTTTTATGTCTTATTTCTACGTATTCTTCTATGTCTTTTTCTATGCCTTCTTTTCTGTCCCTGCCGGTTTTTTCTTTGTACATCCGCCGCAGCCGCAGGTACAGCCTGCTCCGCCCGAGCAGCAGCCGCTCTTTGTCCGCTTAAGAGAATGCCTGACCGCCAGAAAAACGATCAGAACCAGAAGTATTATGATAACAATATCGGCCACATTCATGTTGACTGATACACCTCCCATATTTCATGATCCGGAATGTACGTAACTGATTTCGAAATACCGTATTCCAGCTTCAAACAGCCTTACGCCACATACCGCCTGTCACAGGCCTGCGGCCATCCCGATCAGGTGGACCACAACCGCCGCAGCCCAGGCAATGACACATTGCCAGGCAACAACAAAAACTGCCCATCTCATGCCCAGCTCTCTTTTAATCGCCGCGATGGATGCCACGCAGGGTGCATACAGAAGCGAGAAAACAAGAAGAGACGCTGCGGAGAGTGCCGAGATCACAGTCGTCACTCCCTGATCAAACAGTACTTCCAATGTAGTAACCACACTTTCCTTGGCCATAAATCCCGAGATCAGTGCCGTACAGATCCTCCAGTCTCCGAGACCTGCCGGTCTCATGACCGGCACCAGGAATCCCGAAATCATAGCCATGATGCTGTCTTCGGAGTCCTGTACAAACTGGAAATGGATATTGAGGCTCTGTAAAAACCATACCACGATCGTAGCAACCAGAATGACAGAAAATGCTTTCTGAAGAAAATCCTTTGCCTTCTCCCACAGGAGCTGAAGTACGTTTTTTGGCCCCGGCATCCGGTAATTGGGAAGTTCCATAACGAAAGGAACCGCTTCCCCCTTAAACAGGGTATTCCTGTACAGGAACGCGATCAGAATTCCCATGATGATTCCAAGAACATACAGTCCTGTCATGATCAGTCCTCCCTTCCCGGGGAAGAACGCATTGACAAAAAAGGCAAATATCGGCAGTTTTGCCGTACAGCTCATAAACGGAGTCAGCAGAATCGTCATCCGGCGGTCCCGTTCACTCGGAAGGGTCCGGGTAGCCATGACCGCAGGTACTGTACAGCCGAATCCGATCAGCAGCGGCACGATACTCCGGCCGGAAAGGCCGATCTTCCGGAGCATCTTGTCCATCACAAAGGCTACACGGGCGATGTATCCGGAATCTTCCAGCATGGATAAGAAGAAAAACAACGTTACGATGATAGGCAGAAAACTAAGTACGCTCCCAACACCCGCGAAAATTCCCTTGATAATGACTCCATGAAGTACATCGTTGACTTTTGCAGCAGTCAAAGCCTGATCCGTTACCCTGGTCAGTGCATCAATTCCCATTTCCAGCAGTCCCTGCAGCCAGGCACCGATCACATTAAAGGTAAGGTAAAAAACCAGAGACATGATTCCGATAAATGCAGGAATCGCTGTAAATTTACCTGTCAGAAAACGATCGATCTTCTCGCTGCGGATACGTTCTTTGCTTTCTCTTGGTTTTTTGACTGTTCTGGTGCATACCTTCTGGATATAGGCGAACCGCATATCCGCAATGGCAGCGCTTCTGTCCAGACCTCTTTCTTTTTCCATCTGGATAAGAATATGTTCCACCGTTTCCAGTTCGTTCTGATCAAGTCCCAGACGCTCTACGACAAGAGCATCTCCTTCTATGACCTTCGTGGTGGCAAAACGCAGGGGAAGCCCGACGCTTTTTGCATGGTCTTCAATCAGATGGGCGATCGCATGAATACCTCTGTGTACTGCTCCTCCGTGATCACTTTCATCGCAGAAGTCCTGCCTGTTTGGTTTTTCCTGATAATAGGCAATGTGAAGCGCATGATCCACCAGCTCATCAACGCCCTGGTTTTTGGCTGCAGAGATCGGCACAACGGGAACGCCAAGATACTCTTCCATCTTGTTGACATCTACGGTTCCTCCGTTTGAACGCAGCTCATCCATCATGTTCAGAGCCACCACCACAGGTACTTCCATCTCCAGCAGCTGCATGGTGAGATACAGATTCCGCTCTATATTGGTAGCATCCACAATATTAATAATCGCTTTCGGTTTCTCATCCAGGACAAAATTTCTGGAAACAAGTTCCTCACTGCTGTAAGGCGACATGGAATAAATGCCCGGCAGATCTGTAATGAGCGTCTCAGGATGCCCTTTAATGGCGCCGTCCTTACGGTCAACGGTAACTCCGGGGAAATTGCCTACATGCTGATTGGCACCGGTCAGCTGATTAAACAGCGTCGTTTTCCCGCTGTTCTGATTCCCCACCAGGGCAAATGTAAGGCGTGTGCCTGCCGGAAGGGGTGTCCCGCTGCCCTTAGGATGATATTTTCCGCCCTCTCCAAGGCCGGGATGCTCCGCTTTTCTGGAAGACTTTTTTATATCCTTTCCGGCACTGCCCGGTCCTGCCGGTACAGTTCCCGGAATATTCTCATCCGCTCTTTCTACCTCGATCTGCTCCGCATCAGCAAGACGAAGCGTCAGCTCATACCCATGGATCATCAGTTCCACGGGATCTCCCATAGGGGCAAATTTAACGACGGTCACAACAGCTCCGGGAATGACGCCCATGTCCAGAAAATGCTGCCGCAGAGCACCCTGTCCCCCGACAAGTTTGATCACTGCGCTTTCTCCGATCTGAAGATCTCTCAACGTCATAGTATTTCCTCTTTCTGCACTCATTCTTTCCTCTCTACAGAGACGTCACTGGCCCGATGAAAGGCAGGCCGGAACATTGTTTTATACTTTCTATTCTGTTCAGGCTCTTCAAGTCCTCTGCTTGTTTTTTTGACAGAATCATAGTAATATGTTCTTAGATTTTAGTCAAGTTCAGGGTATATTTCCCTTTTTATTTATTCGGCTTAGTTTTTATCCCTGCCTGCCGTATTCCGTTATATTTATATCCTTCCGGAAGGAGTTTTGCAATGTCCAAAGATGACCGTGATGAATTAAAAATATATATGCCGCCGAGAACTCCCAAAGTACAGGCATCTATATCCGGCTCTTATTCCGATCAAAGCGATGCCTCTTCGGAGGCTGGGCCGGCCGCTTCTTCCGATTCCGCCAAAGACCGAAAAAGCACCCGGCCTTCCGGAAGATCCGCTCCCGTGGGAACCACCCGGTCTTCCGGAAAATCCGGCCTTTCAAAGAGTGCCCGTCCTTCAGGAAAGCCTGACCTCACCGCTTCCCGCAGAAGCCGGAAGAAGCGCTTTCTGCCTGCAGTCCTTATTTTACTGCTGATATGTCTCGCAGGCGGAGCCGGATATCTTTTTTTCCGGGAGAAAATCAGTCCCGGGCATGACACGGTACTTCTTGCCTCGCAGGCAGATACCGCATTAAACAAACCTGTCGCCCTCAGTTCCGGCAGCCATCGTTCCGAAGAAGGCACATTCAGTGGAGCCGTTTCTGGTGACACTGCTTCCGGTGATGCTGCTTCCGGTGATGCCGCTTCCGGTGATGCCGCTTCCGGTGATGCCGCTTCCAGTGATGCCGCTTCCGGTGACACTGATTCCGGTGATGCCGCTTCTAGTGATGCCGCTTCCAGTGATGCCGCTTCCGGTGATGCCGCTCCTGATGAAGGAACGACCGGTGAAGCAATGTCCGGTGGGACCATTCCTGATGAGACCGGTACGCCGGGTGATGCCCGCTTCGAAGAAGGCGGCTCCGATAATTCCGGCATTTCAGCAGATCAGGGAGAACCTGCCGGTCAGGCGGAAAATAGAAAAACAGCCCGCAGGCCCGGTGGAAATTCTACAGCCATTGTGGAGGATACGGTTCTGGATGCGAGCATCGGCTTTGTCGCGCACAGCACGGATACTACGCTTCCTTCCAACCTGATCGACACGACGCAGATCAATATCAACGGCACCACCTACGACAGTACGGCGGATTACGATGCCCTCTCTGATATTACCTTCGGGCCCGGCAGAAATTATACCAGCGTCGACGGCATTATCACTTTCCGCGGCAATAACTACCGGGATACGGCTGCCTATGGATATGCAGATATGTCCGACTTTGCATTCAATACCCTCTGGTCCTGCAATACCGGCGGCCTCTCCTATGGGGAAGCCATCTGGACAGGCAGCGGCTGGACAGGGCAGCCTCTGATCGTCCGCTGGCCGGAAAGCACCAAAAAGGTTATGAACATGTACGACTCCGCCAGACAAAAGGAGGATCTGGTGGAAGTCATCTATGCCTGCATGGACGGGTATATTTATTTTATCGATCTGGAAACCGGTGAAAAAACCAGGGATTCCCTTTATCTCGGATATACCTTCAAAGGTGCGGGTGCTCTGGATCCGCGAGGATATCCGATCATGTACCTCGGGTCCGGATACGACAGCAATCAGGGAACCTCCCGTGCCTTCATCATTAACCTGCTGGACTGTTCTGTCATGTATACCTTCGGCAATCTCGACAGTTTCTCCCTCCGGGGCAGCCTCAGCTACTTTGATTCCTCCGCTCTGGTGGACGCTGATACCGATACCCTCATCTATCCGGGTGAGAACGGCATCCTTTACCTGATGCACCTGAACACCGAGTATGATGAAGAAGCGGGTACCCTTTCCATCAATCCGGATCCTGTCGTCAAATGGCGGTACTGGGGCAGACGCTCCAGCACGGGCAATTACTGGCTCGGTATGGAAGACAGTGCGGTCATCTACGGAGAATATATCTATATGACCGACAACGGGGGCAACTTCATGTGCCTTAACCTGAATACCCTTGATCTTGCCTGGGTCCAGGATGTACTGGATGATTCCAATGCGACCCCTGTCCTGGCTGTCGAAAACGGCCATCCCTATCTATATGTCAGTACCTCCTTCCATCTGGGATGGAGGAGCAATTCCACAGCCACCGTCCCCATCTGGAAGATCGACGGCGAAACCGGCGAGATCATCTGGCATACGGATTATACCTGCTATTCGGAGAGCGGTGTTTCCGGAGGCGTCCAGTCCACGATCGCTGTAGGACAGCATGATCTTTCAGATTATATGTATGTGACTGTTTCGAGAACCGGAGGTATGTACGACGGTGTGCTGGCCTGCCTGGACCGTAAAACAGGAGAAATCGTCTGGGAACATGTGGCCTACTACAGCTGGTCCTCCCCCGTCTGCGTCTATAATCCGGACGGAACCGGAAAAGTCATCTATGCCTCAGGCGGCGGCAAGCTGTATATGCTTGACGGTCAGACAGGTGAAACGCTCGACACACTGGACCTCGGCGGCAGCATGATCGAAGCATCCCCAGCCGTTTACAAAGATACTCTTGTGATCGGGACCCGCGACGGCCATATTTACGGCATAAAACTCTTGTAAAAAAAGGAGGAGCTTATGAAGATTTCTTTTTTAGGCGCTGCCCACGAAGTGACCGGCAGCTGCTATTATCTGGAATGCGCCGGAAAAAAATTCCTGGTAGACTGCGGTATGGAGCAGGGTCAGAATATTTACGAAAATGAACCGCTCCCTGTTCCTCCGAAAAATCTGGATTTTGTTCTTCTTACGCATGCTCATATCGACCATTCGGGCATGCTTCCAAAGCTTTACAAAAACGGCTACCGTGGACCGGTCTATGCGACCGAAGCCACGACGCACCTGTCCGACATCATGCTCCGTGACAGTGCCCATATTCAGGAATTTGAAGCAGAATGGCGAAACCGTAAGGGGAAACGTCAGGGCAAAAGTGTCTATGAACCCGAATACACCCTTAAGGATGCCATGGGGATCCTTCATAACTTCGTGGGATGCCCTTACAGTAAAAAAATCGAACCCGCTCCGGGGATCGAGGTGAGGTTTGTCGATGCGGGGCATCTTTTGGGAAGTGCCAGCATCGAAGTATGGCTGACAGAAAACGACACCGTCCGAAAGCTGGTCTTTTCCGGCGATATCGGAAACAGTGCACAGCCTCTTCTCAAAGATCCCACTTACATCGACGAGGCGGATTATGTGATCATGGAATCCACTTACGGAGACCGCAGCCACGGAGAACGTCCTGACTACAAGACCAGCCTGGCAGAAGTGATCCAGCGTACCTTTGACCGCGGGGGCAACCTTGTCATCCCCTCCTTTGCCGTCGGCCGTACCCAGGAAATGCTCTACTTTATCCGTCAGATCAAGCAGGAACATCTGGTTGAGGGGCACGATGATTTTGAAGTATACGTGGACAGCCCCATGGCCAATGCTGCGACCACCATTTTTGCGGAACACCCCTACGACTGCTTTGACGAGGAGGCTCTCTCCCTCTACCGGCAGGGCATCAATCCGCTTTCTTTTAAGGGTCTGAAGATCTCGATCACCAGTGATGAATCCAAATACATCAACTTTAACGAAAATCCCAAGGTGATCCTTTCCGCCAGCGGCATGTGCGATGCCGGCCGCATCAAACATCATTTAAAACACAACCTGTGGCGTCCGGAATCTACCATACTTTTTGTCGGTTACCAGGCTGCCGGTACTCTGGGCCGTGCCCTGATCGAAGGAGCCTCCGAAGTTAAACTCTTCGGCGAGCCGGTCAGTGTTCAGGCAGAGATCCTGCAGCTGCCGGGCATCAGCGGACACGCGGATGTAAACGGTCTTCTTTCCTGGGCAAAAGCATTTAAAAATAAACCCCGCAGATATTTTGTCACCCATGGGGAAGATACCGTTACAGACATCTTTGCCCGCCGTCTCCGGGAAGAGATGGATGTATCCGCCACAGCCCCCTATTCCGGCACCATATTCGACCTGGCATCCGGATCCTTTATCAAAGAAACCGCCGGCCGACGGATCGAAAATACCGTTTCTACCGTCAGATCCAGAAAATCCGGTGCAGCCTTCGAAAAACTTCTGGCTGTGGGACAGCGCCTGCTCAGTGTGATCCGTAAAAATGAAGGCGGCGCCAACAAGGATCTGGACAAGTTTGCCCGTGAGATCCAGTCTCTCTGCGACCGATATGACCGGGAAGAATGAGCTAAAAACGGACGAAAAAGTGAACGAAAAGACGAACAAAAAAGTGAACGTCCAGGCCGGGAAGCATAAAAACGTGAAACCATGCAGAGAAAACAATAACCTGCAGGAAAGCCGGATACATACATGAATGATCATTCAGAAGTGGAAAAAATCCTTCACAATATAAAAAAAGACAGCCGCGTGCAGGAGATGAAAAACTATATCCAGCACGGGTCTGTATCAACCTATGAACATTGCCAGCGTGTTGCGGATCTGAGTTATAAGATCAACAAACATCTGCATCTTAAAGCGGATAAGGAATCCCTTCTTAAAGGCGCCATGCTGCACGATTTTTACCTTTACGACTGGCACCACAAGGATAACGGGGAGCACGACTGGCATGGCTATATCCATGCGGACATCGCCAGCAAAAATGCGAAAGAATATCTGCATGCAGACAAAAAGGTTCAGGAGATTATAAAAAGCCATATGTGGCCTCTGAATCTCACCAAGGTTCCCAAAAGCAAAGAAGCCTGGATCGTCTGCGTCGCCGACAAATGCATCTCTCTTAAGGAAACCCTCGGCGAGCGGAAGAAAAAAAGCCCCGGTAAAGAGAAGTAAACACAGCACAGCCCTCATATGTCCGCTCAAGCGAGCCTGGCGGCCACATTCGGGCGTAATAGCGAAACGGCATGGTCTGCTTTTATGCAGTCCATGCCGTTTTGTCTTCTGTTTCATAATCTACTGCTATTCTGCTCGTTTCTTACGAATATTTCTTATTTCTTCTTTGGATGATTCACGGGATAGCGGACAGGCTCACCCTTCATAAACCGCACTGCTTCCTCTGCCACTTTCCGGTTCAGCTCCTGAGCGGACTCCTCGGAATACCAGGCCGTATGGGGTGTAGCGATAAAATTCTGACAGGACAGAAGAGGATCATCTGGTCTTAGCGGTTCATTCTCCACCACATCCAGGGCGCCTCCGGCTATCTCACCAGATGAAAGAGCCCAAAAAAGTGCATCCTCATCAATGATCCCGCCCCTGGAAACATTAATAATATACGCGGACTTTTTCATCTTCTCAAATTCAGGCCGGCTGAAGATGTGATATGTATCCGGTGTCCGCGGGCAGTGGACCGACAGAATATCCGCCTGCGCCAGCAGTTCTTCCCACGAAACCATCTCCACATAATCGGGGATCCCTGCCGCATTCCCTTTTACATAGGGGTCGCAGGCGATCACCCGGCAGCCCATCGCATGAACACGTGCCGCATATTCCCGGCCGATCCTTCCGATGCCGAATAATCCCACCGTGGACTCGCTCATCCGGTGAATGGGAATTTCTCTTGTATAATCCCATACGCCGTTTCGGATCAGTGAGTTGGAAAAAGCTATTTTTCTTGCCAGACACATGGTAAGAGAAAGAGCGTGATCCGCCACTTCCCGGGTGCCATAATCCGGCACATTGCAGATCTGGACACCGAATTCATCCGCATCCGGCAGATTCACATTATCTACCCCGACGCCATAGCGCACAATACAACGAAGCTTCGGCAAGGCTTTAAAAATCTTCCGGTCCATCCGGATATACAGATTCAGAAGGACCTCTGCATTCTGACAGGAATTGATCACATCATCCTGCGTCACGCAATGAAGCCAGTCGAAATCATAGCCTGCTTTATCAAAGATGGTTCTTTCCGTTTCCACATCCGCATGATCCAGATCACAGATCACGATCCTTTTATCGCTCATACTCTTCCTCCAGACATATATCATCAGATCATCCGCTGTCTCCGGAAATATCATCTTTTATATAGAGTCTTTGCTGTCGATTGTCGTCTAATTTTACACATAAATTAAACAAACTTGAACTATACGAATTAAAAATCATCATCTTCCATGGCATAGCTGATCTCATCCAGTTCGGCATGCATATATTCAGCCCAGCTGTACTGATTCATATAGTCTCCAAGATAATGGTAACGGGATTCCGACTTCTTTTCGAGCCAGTCGTACAGATCGCATTCAATACGGTCTGACGCAATTGCAAGACTCCCTCTTTGCTTCAGAATAATGTCATTTACCTTGAGGCGGGTCAGGGTATTCTGAAGATCCTGACGCAGATTGCCAAGATACGAGCCCTTTGTCCTGGGATCTCCGTCGTCTTCCCAGAGAGTACCAATAATCTCCCCATTTGTAGTCTGGGCGCCGCGGTTGTTGACAAGAAGCGCCACAACCTCCTTGGTTCTGTTATATTTAAAGGCTATGGGTTTTCCGTCAACAAATATATCAAAATTCCCGAAAGTCTGGACATACACTCTCTTTCGGTCCAGGGCATCGGGAGAATTCCGAAGCTCCGAAAGCTCCGTTCTGACAGCTTTTTCCTTCACCGGATAAAGAAGACAGCCGCTGGCACGGATACTCATGGCATCAAAAGCATCCTCACGCTGGTCCGTCAGATAGATCAGATTGACATAGGAATTCAGGTCCCTCAGATATTGGCCCAGGATCATCCCGTCTATTTCCTTCATTTTCATATTAAGAAATGCAACGTCTACCCGCTGCTCTCTGGCTGCTGCCAGGGCCTGCGGACTGCTCTCAAAACAAAGAATTTCTGCATCCGGCGCTTCGGTGCGGATCATGTCCGAAAGCTTTGACAGTGCTTTTTTATTATTTTCTACAGTAAGTATCGTCATATTATCCTCTTTCCTGGCCCGCCCTTACGCGGGTCATCCCGGCAGATTTGAAGCAGAGTGTCAAAATAGCTGCATATGATTCCTGTCGCATGCTTTCTGTCATATGGTTCCGTCATATGCTTTCTGTCATATGGTTCCGTCATATGCTTTCTGTCATATAGGTTCTGTCATATATATCCATCTGCAGATGAAAGAAACACCGCATGTCTTTTCTCATCACTCTTCTTCAACCGGCAGAGCGATCGCCCGCAGCTGCTGATTCTGCCGCTGCTCGCTCGTCATGTGGAGAGGATCCACATCTCCTACCAGCAGCATATCTCCGTCATTTAAAACAGCTTCTCTTAAGGAACCCGCATTCAGATCTGCAATGACAAGAGCTGCAAATCTGTCATAATTATCCTCATCTATGATCGGAAAGTGATGCTGCATGCGATACCAGTGCTGAGGATCAAGCCCCATACTGCCAATATAGAGCCGGTCGGCCGTCGCTTCGACTTCGTCCGGTCCCGCGATCATACCAGCCTCTGCTCCAAGATCATCGCAGAACAGCATGGCATACACCCGCAGTATCTTATCCCGGATCGTTTCCTTATGCCCATCCTTCCATGTTTTTCCTGTCTCTGTATCCATTACTTTGTAATAGTATTCCTGGGCCTCTTCGCTTAATTCAAAATTGCAGATCGCGTCATAAAAAGCCCTGTCGATCAGATGCTGTGCCATAAGAATGTCCACCTTTCTAAAACTCTTTCTATTCGTTATTCTCCGTCAAACCTCTTTAGAGGCCTGATAAACAAACGACCGGGCAAATACCGCCCGGCCACAGGCCCTGCCTGGTCTTTACTAACAGGAATATAATCGTTCATTATGCTCTGTAGATGCCGAGAGCCCTGTTCCGAAGGCAAGTATACCGCTCACCCCCGTCTTGTATTTATTTTACCTCAGCACATTCCGATTTTCAACAGAGTTTTAATATACTTATCCATCCGGATAGGCTGCTTTTTCCAGCCGCCTGTTGTCTGCCTCGCACTTTCAGATGCTGTTTGCCGAAAACGATATATATTTTAATCAGGCATCTTCTCCGCCGTTTCGGGGCATGTTGTAAAAATCTCCGCTCCTGCCGCCGTGTTTTTCTACAAGATGGATGTCATGGATACTCATGTGCCTGTCGATGGCTTTTACCATATCGTAGATAGTCAGAAGTGCTGTGGAAACGCCCGTCAGGGCTTCCATCTCCACTCCGGTCTTCCCCTCGGTTTTCACGGTACAGACAGCTTTGATGCTGCATGTTTCGGCATCTGGTTCAAATGTAAGGGAGGCATTGGTCAGGTTCAGCACGTGGCACATGGGAATCAGATCAGAGGTTCGTTTACATCCCATGATCCCCGCCACCTGGGCCACTGTCAGAACATCACCTTTTTTAACATTCTTATTTATGACTGCTTCAAATGCCTCCCGGCAAAGTTGAATCATTCCGGTTGCCGAAGCTGTGCGAAGAGTAATGTCTTTGCCGGAAACATCCACCATCCTTGCGTTCCCGTTCTCATCAAAATGTGTCAATTCATCCATACGGATTTCTCCCTTCATTTTATATCTGGCTGAGCGAACTCTGATACTGATCTCGTAATCAAAACTGCGCTGTCCTGACGGTCCTGCACTTGTGGACTTCATCTGGTCCTGCACTTCGGATTTCTGTTTTCCTGGTCTCCCAGTTTCATAGTGAATAGTGTTAGTTAAATTTAATTTTATAATGTTTTTGTCTGAAAGATATTGCATTATACGAACATTTTCAAATGCTAATACGTTTTATGTTGAAATATTTCCCATATAATTATATACTGTGAATGTATCATTGGCTATGGGTTTATTTCGTGGAGGAAAATATTATGAAGAGAGACACCCGGACCAAATGGCTGTGCATCTGTTTTGCAGTCGTTATCATCATCGCAGCTTCTGTTTTCCCTGTCCCGGGGGGACTCACCAGACAGGGCATGCAGGCACTCGGTATTATGATCGCAGGTCTGATCCTGTGGGTATTCGAAGTCATGAATATAGCCGTCAGTGCCATTACCCTCTGTACCCTGCTGGTCTTCTTAAATGTCATGAAGCCGGCTGAAATGTTTAAGGGCTTCGGCGGCAGCGTGTTCTTTTTCATGGTAGGTACCATGTCTATTACAACAGCGCTTGCCTCCACGACGATTCCGACCCGTATAGCCGGCGGTATTCTGAAATGGTCCAGAAAAAATCCCGTAAAGCTGGTTGTCGGCTTTGGTGTGGGAACAGCGATCCTCTCTTCTATTATGTCCAATATTCCCACCTGTGCCCTGTTTGCCTCTCTGGGAATCGCCATCATGAAGGCTGACGGAGATCCGAAACCCGGAACCTCCAACCTCGGCAAGGCCCTGATGATCGTTATCCCCGCGGGAAGCGTGATCGGCGGCTTTATGACGCCTGCCGGCGGTCCCACCAATATCGTCGCCATGAATTATCTGGAAGAGATCGGGCGTCCCATCACGTTCCTCAACTGGATGATCATCGGCTACCCCATCGGCCTGATCTGTATCATCCTTTTTGGTATTTTTATTTCTCTTTTCTATAAATCGGAACCGATTTCCGACAACGCCCTTTTAAAAGCCGAGGAAATGATCTCCGGTGCCGGTCCGCTGACCAAACGAGAAAAAAAGGCTCTGACTGTTGTTATCCTGATGTTTGTCGCCTGGGTGGCTTCCACCTGGTTTCCGATCTTTAATACCACCTGTGTGGCTCTTTTTGGTACCTGTCTGTTTATGTTCCCGGGGATCGAAGTCCTCACCTGGCAGGATTATTCCGAAAAGGGCGGCTGGGATGCCACCTTTATGGTCGGCGGTGTTGGCGCCATCGCTGATGCAGCGCTGATGACCGGCGCTGCCAAATGGCTGATCGACTCTGCCTTTTCCGGTGCGGGCAGCTGGTCGCCGTTTATGGTATACCTTGTTATCTCTGCCCTGATCTGCATCATCCACATTATTATTCCGTCCGGCCCCGCAGTGGCAGCCCTGGCCGTAGCTCCGATCGTAACACTGGCACTTTCAGCCAATGTAAATCCGGTTGCCGCCGCTATGATCGTATCCTACTGGTCTGCCATCACCTTTGTACTGCCTACCGATGCAGTGCCTCTGTTCACCTATAAATTCGGCTATTACTCCATGCCGGATATGATCAAGGAAGGATGGATTCCTTCTGTTGTCTATGTTCTCTTTGTCGCCGTTTCCATCCCCTTTGCCGTAGGGCTGCTGGGGATCTGATCCTTTCGGCAGCCGCCGGAAGTGTGAGCAAAATGCGTTCACTTATCCGGCATATTTCTCGAAGGAATAAAAGGATGTTCTGCTGTCTGCCTTTTTGGCGAACAGCAGAACATCCTTTTTGATTTCTGATGAGCTTTGTTTATCAGCTGATCGGGGGGATTTATTTGACAAACAGCAGGACAGTCTTTTTAATCTGAAGGAATCACAATATCAGCACTCTCCAACTGGTTTCCATAGAATGTTTAATACCCGGGTGTAGGATCTATATACGGTATTTCCGGAACAAAATAATTCAGACCACCATATCCACAAAAACCAACCTCACTGATACAGGTATCCTGATAGGTCGTACCAGCACGGACCTCCTTAATTGTCAGCACGATCGAACCGTCACTGATCATGGGCTGGTCAAAACTAAAGGAAAGACCTGCCTGACATTTTTCAAAAGAAGTGGCAGCCGCTTCAAAGCTAAGAGTTCCCGCCCTGCCGCCTATCTGGATCTGAACTTTGGACGGTGCTCCATTCTTTTCAAACAGAGACTGGTTTCTCAAAAAGCCGGGATAGATAACGCCTCCTGTGATGATACTCCCCTTCGGGAGTACAAGAGTAACCGTCTCACCAACACCGTCCCCCTCTGCACCTTCCTGCCAGGCGGTTGTGGTATCGTCATCGACCAGCCGGCCAGGACTGTTGTCTGCTCCCTGCTCGATCAACGTCGAGGATGCATAAGCCTGGTCAAACCCAAACCATGTCTTCTGAACAGGAGCCGTGTTCGGGGAGGGTGGAGTACTGTCTGCCGGTGTTACTCCGTAAAAGAAAAGTTCCGTGATACAGGCATCAGCATACGTATTGCCTTCCCGCATACCCTCGATCATGACCCGGAATTTACTGTTATCATAATAAATGGGCTGATCGAAGGTAAAATAGCAGCCTTTCTGACAGGCAGAAAAGGAATTGACAATATCAGAAGTTTCGATCAGTCCTGTTTCAGGATACCCGTAAACCTCCAGAAGGGCCGGTGCGCCGTTTTTGTAGAACAGGTCTTCTGACTTAAGATATCCCGGGAAAATCACACCGCCCGTTATGATGGTTCCCTCCGGATAATAGAAATCAATATATTCTCCCAGACCGTTGTTGGATGCGCCTTCTGCCCAGCAGGTAGTAAAATTCCAGTCATCCACATTCCAGCCGTTGTGATCATAGCCATATTCATAAAGTTCTGAAGATGTGACAATTTTAATCGGCTGGAGCCATCCTGTCTTCCATCCCTCACCCGGCACAGTACTTCCTGCCGAAGGGTTGCCCTCCGTAAAGGTTTTTGCATACACGGTACTGCCTGCCGCCAGAACAGCACACAACAGAATTCCGGCAGCTATTCCTTTTTTAACATGTCTTTGTGTTCTGTGTACTTTGCACTGCACTTTGCTTTTTTCCGGCAAAGAAACCTTTTCCCATCCCATGTTCATATGCCCTCTCCTTTCCGCTGTTCCTGTCGGCAGTCTTCCAATCTGCAGTGTTTTACTCTGCAATGTTTTAATCTGCAGTGTTTTGCCTGCATTATCTTCTTCCACAGCATCTCCTTTTGAAATATTTTATCTCTGCTGGATTCTCTTCTGCTGTATGCTATTCTACTGTATCCTCTTCTGCTGTATCCTCTTTTTCTGTATCCTCTTCTTCTGTATCCTCTTCTTCTATATCCTCCTAAGAGGTTTTCTCCTCGGCTGTATCCTCTTCCGCAGTTTCTTCTGATATATCCTCTTCTGGAGCTTTTTTCTATGCCCTGCACCGCAGCTGTTTATGCTGCATGCTTTCAATAGAGAATCTTATGCCTGTTTGTCCAGAATCTTCCGCATACTGCTGTTAGCAAAACAGATATCCTCTTTCCAGGTATCCTGACCTACATCCCAGAGTTCTGTCACAAACCTGCGGACACCGATCTTCCATGCTGTCTCGATAATGCGTTCAAACTCCACGTGACCGGTCAGGAAGGGAACCTCCCGGAAAATTCCCGGCTTTGATTCCTTCAGATGAAGAGCGATCACATTCCCTTTTCCAAGAGAAAGATCCTCACAGACATCATGCTGATGAAGAACTGCCGCATTGGTGATATTTCCGGAATCCGGATATATTTTAAGATATGGCGAATCCACAAGACTGATATACTTCATAGCCTTGCCCACTGTATTCATGAATTCATTCTCCATGGTCTCAAATCCGAGAAGCACTCCGTTCTGTGCTGCAATATCGGCACCTTTTTTGATATTTTCCAGAAACAGTCGCTTTGTCTCCAGGGTGGATTCTCCAAAATATATGTCATACCCGGGGATCATGACGGTACGGATGCCAAGGTCTGCCGCCAGCTCTATGGATTTTTCCATGATCTCTGTGCCTCGGGCGCGAATATTGTCGTCCGGATCGCCAAGGGCATACTTTGTCAGCGCACTGACACTCATGGAACGGATCGGGAAATCCGCTTCAAACATCGCATTGATGATCTCATGTTTTTCTTCAGCACTCATGTAAATGCGGCTGATCTTTGCCTCGCTGGCATCAATACAGATTTCCATATAATCATAGCCGCATTCTTTGGCACAGAGCATTTTCTCCTTCCAGGAAAGGGTGTCTCGCATTGCCTTTTCATATAATCCGATCTTGTACTTTTTCATTCGTGCTTCCTCCTCTTAGAATGCAGATTCTCTATTGTACCGATATTTCTGAATAAATTATACTCCATAAAAAATAAATATTGTACTATTAAATTTGCTCTGGAAGAAATTCCGAGGAATTCCGTCGTCGCCTGCCCGTTTTTTATACGATATACAGCATATCCTCTCTCTGCGTATAAAATCCGGGGTGACTCTTCTCTTTCCAGGCATAAACTTATACGCTATATCGCATTTCCCCTCTCTGCGTATAAAAACTGGGGCTGACTCTTCTCTTTCCAGGCATAAACTTATACGGTATATCGCATTTCCTCTCTCCGCGTATAAAATTGGGGGCTGACTCTTCTCTTTCCAGGCATAAACTT
>CACZPF010000014.1 GCA_902782975.1 uncultured Lachnospiraceae bacterium | reverse complement strand
TTACGCGGTTTACAAAGCTGGTTGCGTTATCCTTTACACGGATCTCTGCTGTCAGCTCGATACCTGCGCTGTTTACGGTTTTTGATTTTACGATATATTTGCTGACAGAGTTTTTGATAATATTCAGGGCATTTTCTTCGGCCTTTTCATCGCTGCAGTTTACGATCAGGATATACGGCATATTGTGGAATTTCCGGCTGGAGAAAAGTACCAGGATCACACCGATAATGACGGAGCCGATGACGGCGAGCGGGATCATACCTGCGCCGATCACGATGCCTGTGGCAAGAGACCAGAACAGAAAGACGATTTCCATCGGCTCTTTAATGGCTGTACGGAAACGCACGATGGAGAGAGCACCGACCATACCAAGAGAAAGAACAACGTTGGAGGTTACGGCCATGATGACGAGCGTTGTCACCAGGGAGAGGCCGACCAGCGTCATGGCAAAGCCTGTGGAATACATGATGCCGCTGAAGGTCTTTTTATAGATCACAAAGATGAAAAGCCCGATCACAAGGGCGAAAAGCATTCCGATCAGTGTATCGACAACCGAAAACTCTGTAACACTTTCCAGAAAGCTTGATTTAAAAATATCGCTGAATGTCATTTTATTTTTCCTCCTTTTGATTTAACCAAATCTGCGGCATGCGCCATATTTTGAAAATGCCTGCTGCCGGATACTGGGAACCTGGATCATATCCTGTATGATCTCCGGCAAAAACGCGTCATACTTGACTTCCAGGAGCATATCCTGGGGTGTGTCTGTCGCACTGATATCCACAACCCTTTCTGTCAGAAACTCCCGGTGAAAAAGACTTGTCCGGATCTGCGAATCAAAGGTGACACGGACATTTCCTGCCGGATAGATATAGGGTTCACGGACATAAGAGACCAGTACACGGGGTTTAAGCCTCTGGTAATGCATCTTGGCGTACAGCTCTTTGACAAGCTCCTGCGGATGCTCCTTCATAAAAGCAAGGTCTCCGTTTAAAATCCTGCGGCATTCTTCCTCCGTAATTGCCGCATCATATTTCAGACACAGGTTGTCGATCTTCAACTTTTTTTCAAGGGTGATAAAAGAGAAATCGTCATTGTAATAACGGATGCGGAACTTTTCCCGCTTTGCGACGCCGTCGACCTTCTCTTTTAAAGCCTTGTCATCACTGTTGTCAAAGTAGATGCTCCGAATATGATACAGTCCGGAAGCGTCCGTGTGCGGATCAAGGGTCATGAGCCTTCTGAGCCGTCCCCGCATGGCAATGTAATCGGCGTAGGGAATAGCGTACTTGAGTTCGTGACGATAATGTTTTTCCTGCTCCATCCCGGGTCCTCCTTTCGAATTGATGAGGTCAGGATAATATCACAACTTGAAATGAACCTGAAGTAAATAAAATTTCAGGAAAAAAAGAGAAAAGGAGTCGGAAAGAACCGTCCCCTTTTCTCTATCTGTGTCCGGGATATTTCTCTGTGTTCAAAATGATTACAGGACAACCTTTATTGTCATGGTTTTCCCGCTTGGACAGCTCGCGGTGATCGTTCCTCCGTGTGCCTCAGCTACGGCTCTTGCGATGGCGAGCCCGACGCCGGTTCCTCCTGTGCTTGTATTTCTTGAACTGTCCGGACGGTAAAAGCGGTCAAATAATCTGCTGACATCCGGCGGCTCGGAATAATGGCAGGTGTTGAAAACCTCGATCTGTGCCTTGTTTCTTTTTCTGGTGATACTGAAACGGATCTCGCTGTCCGGATCGGAATAACGGATCGCATTATCCAGAAGAACAGACAGCATTTGCTGGATCGCCGATTTTTCACCAAAAAGGGATATATTGTCCTCTATGCTTGCCAGAAGTGCCTTATTGCGGGCTTTTGCCTGTGGCTGGTAGACCTCCGCTATTTCCCACGCGGCATTGCTAAGGGAAAAGAGTTCTTTATTTGGCAGGGGAATATCCTCATCCAGTCTGGAAAGAGTGACGAGCTCGCTGACCAGATGGGACATTCTGCCGGTCTGCTTCCGGATGTTATCGGTCCATTCGTCATCTCCGTGCTCCATAGAGATCACATCCACACTGGCGGATATGGAAGTCAGCGGTGTTTTCAGTTCATGGCTTGCATCGGTGATAAACTGTTTCTGACGTTTTATATTATCTGCGATCGGTTTTATCGCCCGTCTTGAGAGCAGTACGACCAGAATAAACACCAGGACAAGGGCGCCTCCGGAAACAGCAAGGGTCAGATATTGAAGGGTTTTCATATATTGCTGGTTCAGGCTGACATTCAGAAAGACAATAACAGCAGCATCGCCGGTATTTTCCTTCGCATACCGGTATTCCTTTATGTAGCCGTGATCATTCCTGCTTTTTAATGCCTGTTCTGCGTACTGAAGAGCATCGGATTCATCGATAGAAGCCACATAGTCTGTAGATATGGAAAGCAGATTTCCTTCTGTATCATAACGGACAATAAAAAAACGAGTCATGTAATTTGATTCCTCATCAGGAAGTGCCATAAAAGGCGCTATAGGAGGAGCGTCCGGTTCTGCCTGAGCGGGAGGAAGGGCATCCGGCTCTGCCTGAGCGGGAGGAAAGGCGTTCGGCTCTGCCTGACCTGGGGGAAGGGCATCCGGCTCTACCTGGGCGGGAGGAAAGGCGTTCGGCTCTGCCTGACCTGGGGGAAGGGCGTTCTGGTCTGCTTCACCGGGGGAAAATGTCTCATAGTTGACGATATAGGAAATGGTCTGATCTGCGCGGGCTGTAACAACGTAATAATTCACTGCATTGACGAGGACAGCGATCAGAGCTATTACGGCAAAAAAGGCCAGCATGGCGGCCAGGATCACACGATAACGCATTCTCTTCAGCATGGTACCACCTCCAGAGAATATCCGGCCCCGCGGATTGTTTTGATCTCTATGCCGGCTCCGATACTGCGGAGTTTTTTGCGCACATAACCTATATGCGTCCAGACCACGTCGATATCCGAATTTGTATCATATCCCCATATCTTTTCCATCAGATGGTCGGTGGAAAACACAAATCCGGGATGCAGGACAAAAAGCTCCATCAGCTGGTATTCTTTGTTTGTCAGTTTTACACTGGCATCACCGACACGCATTTCATACCGGTTGCCGTCCAGAACAAGATTTCCCGCTGTTTTAAGAGAATCTGAATAATTCTCGCTGCGGCGCCCCAGTGCCTTTATTCTGGCGATCAGCTCGCTTGTTGCAAAGGGCTTGGGGAGATAATCATCGGCGCCGGCCTCCAGACCTGCCACTCTGTCTTCGATTTCAGCCTTGGCGGTCAGCATCAGGACGGGGGTGGAAATATGATTCCTGCGGATCAGGGAAAGGACCTCCAGTCCGCTCATACCCGGCATCATTATATCGAGAACGATCACTTCATAAGAACCGGCGGAAATATAATCCCAGGCATCCGTCCCGTTGTAAACAATGTCAACAGAATATTTTGCCTTTTCCAGCAGCAGCTTGATCGCTTTTGCTGTCGCTATTTCATCCTCAGCTATTAAAATCCGCATATTCACTCCTCCATTCCTTCTTCTTTAAGAGGGACTATATCATATTCTTGTCTTTCGTACAATGATGCATCATTCAATCTCCCCGTTTCTCACTTTACCAGGCGTTGTCTGCATGCCATCATGAATTGACCCTTTTAATGACGTTTGTTATAATAATCCTGATTGAGACAGGGGACGTTTCTCTGGTGTCCCGCCTGGGTGGCTGACTCTGTTCCCTTTTCCCCGGCAAAAGAAGAAAGATGGTTGTATGATAAGAAAATAATATGTATTCTGATCCTGGTATGTCTTTGCTGCCTGCTGGTTTATGCGGACGAAGAAGCAGAAAAGCAGCTGAAAAAGGAAATCGGCGCGTTTGAAATAACTGCCATGCAGAGAGAACTTGCCAAAGAGAATGAAGCGGGATATCTTGTCCAGGATGCGGGCCGCGGGAATTCGAACTGGATCAACACACAGGCCAGATATGCATTTACCCGCTTTATTGAATATGCACTGTCGGAATGTGAACTGACAATGAGTCAGGAGAACATGGCCGGACAGGCCGGGGCATACGGGATCGGTGAACGTTTTGATCAGGCTATGGGTGCGGAAGACGGGACAGATGCCTTCCTGATCTCGGCTGTTCAGTATTGTGTAGAGACGCCTGGCCTCAATAAAGACGCACTCCTCAAAGAACTGGTGGATGCGGTGATCGGAGATTATTATCCTTCTCCCAGCCGATGTCTTCCCAGTAAGGAAGCTATTCTGAATGCCTATCTGGAGTCGGCACTGTACAACGGTGTCTCGCTCTCCGGCCAGACCGGTGTATTTCCTACAGAAGGAGGAAGCGCTGCCATGGTCTATATTTCCGATTCTGGGAAATCCCCATGATTACCTTTTTGACGGGGACTTGTTTTATGATTCCAATTTTCATATGAACACCCGGGGAATGACGGTATATACTGTAAGGCTCGCCGAGGACCTGAGCCGCGTGATAACGCGGAAGGACAGCCGGAAGATCCTGCTTCTGGACAAACCGGTCTCGCCTTCTCGCAAAGGCGGAGGGAGATAATTCGGATGAGAACTGTTTTACTTATGAACTGAACGGGAACGGATACCAGATCACCGGCCTGACGGCCGCCGGACAGGAAAAGGAAGAACTGATTCTGCCGGTTTCGCATCGGGGGCAGGCAGTATGAGGCTTTACAGAGGAAACCTTCCGGGGAAATGCGAAACTTATATCCCTTACAATTCCGGAGACAGTCCGCTCTGTCAAGGGCGGTTCCTTTGACGGCTGCAGCGCGCTGAAAAGCCTTGTCCTTACAGCTTCTTCGCCTAACTGCGCCGTGGACAGCCATCTGACAGACGGCACGGAAAACCTGCGCGTCCGGGTACTGGATTATGACAGCTATCTGAACTGTGTTGTGAATTATTACTGGAGTCAGTACGCGGATATACTGGAATACTGATGCGGTGAAAAGGGTGAGAAAAGGGGACAGTTTTTGAAATTCCCCTGTCTGTCTCACTCTTTTTTCATCTTGTATAAGCATAGGATATACGGTATAATGTATATACTATTATACACAAAGGGGATGGATGAATGACTAAGCAGACAATCGTACGATCCTGGGGAAACAGCCAGGGGATCCGGCTCAGCAAAGATATTTTAAATACTGCGAATATACAAGTGGAGGATATACTCCAGATAGAAGCCTCTGAAAATGTCATTATTTTAAGAAAGATACCAAAGCATAAGACATTTGAAGAACGTCTGGCAGAATATCAGGGAAAAATCAGCATTTCCGATTTTGACTGGGGCGCTCCCAAAGGAAAGGAGATGCTGTAATGAAAGATTTTTCTCAGGGCGATCTTATAAAACTTGATGGATATAAAAATCTGTTTCTGATAATCAGTAAGAATGCATTCATAAAAGCTGTACATATGTTTCATGTATGTCCTGTTCTGCAGGGTATCGAGGCAGGCCCTCTTCACATACCTTTTACCGGTGTAAATGGTACAGCAGGAACCGTAATCTGTGAACAAATAAAACTGATCGATCCTAATGTCCGAAACTGTTCACGAGTGGATCGGATTTTGTATGGAGAGCTGATCAATATTTCGGATGCAGTTCAGGGAATGTTTGAATATGATTAAATGATTTCTGTAAGAATACATTTTTGTTTGAGGCCGCAGCGCGGACTCGATTTACAAAATGCCTCCGAACGGTATATCGGAGCAGAACTTCGTGCTAAGAGGATACAAACTGTAATAAGTGTGACACGTCAGGAATAAGTCGAAATAACAGGCAGTTGAACCAGTATTCGTTCAACTGTCTGTTATTTTTGGAGAAAGAATTGGCTGCATATTTGATGGCATATCCTCAAAGGCAGAACGATGCGCCTCATCAATGTTGACGATGCGCCTGGATAGGATTCTTTGCGGGTTTGCCCTTACCTCATCCCTGCGGGCTTCTCTGTAGGCTTTCTGGTGTATGCTTTGTCCTTTTATAAGATTAATCCCTGACTTTTTCATTTTGTTTTCATCTTCTTTCAGCTGGTTTTTATCTTTCGGGAATAACATAAGGCAAACAACAGAGGAGGCAAATGAAATGAAAAAAAGCAGACTTAACATTAGAAAACGCTTACTGTATGTTGTCCTTGCGGTTAACACGATGGCTTTTACAAGTCTGTCTGTACCTGCGGCATTGCAAAGGACAACTGTTTCCTATACGGACGTAGATCGAATAAACAATCGTACCCGGAGGATGGCAGTTACCAAAACAGATACGGCCACGTCGTCTCAGGAACTTTCGTCCATCGTAGGACGATACAGGAGCTTTACCTTTAACAGCTTCTTGCTGAATGACATTCCCGTTCTGGAAGTATACCAGGAGACTGGAAAAACACGTCCCTTAGTTATTATCCTGCACGGCAGCTGCCAATCGAAAGAGGACATGGCTTCTTTTCTTGTGGCTTTTGCCAATGCCGGGTACCACGCCATTGCCATCGATGCTTATGACCATGGCGAACGCCATGACATAAACATGGATTGCGACATATGGGCAAGCGCGTTGATAACCGTGGCAGACCTGGACAAAGTAATCCGCTATTATAAAACCATCTCAGGCGAAGACGCGTCGAAATTTGCCCTTGTCGGCTTTTCTCTGGGTGCCGTAGAAGCAACGATTTACGCCGAAACAGGAAAGTATAAGCCTGGCGCCATAGTAGCGCTCTCTGGCCTATGCGATACCAGCATCTGGCAAATCTCCAAAAGCGGGGTTGTGACAAATGGATGGCTGACAGATCAAAATGGCCATACCAGCTGTATTACGAAAAGCCAAAGCGAAGAGTATACCAGCAAAAAACAACAGTCGTATGCCTCTCTTTCGGCATCGAAGAACCTGGATAAATTAAGCGGCATCCCGATTCTATGCTGCGCAGGAACCAGCGACTCCTTCGTAAAAGCCGATGCCATACAGAACATCGTAAAAGCCCTGCAAAGTTATACCGAAGCGGGCACCGCGGCCGGCACAGGTCTTTCGCTGAGTATGATCAAATCACCATGATACTTTCATGCCTGCATATACGGTCTTTTCATGATATTTTGCTTAAGAACAGTATATCGGCCATCGGAGGACAAGTACGCCGTGGCGGACCGGGGTATCACAGTGGAAACCGATATCCAGCCTGAGGTTCATGTGACCGGCGACGAGCAGCTTTTGCTGAGCCTGATCCAGAACCTTGTTTCCAACGCCCGAAAATACGGCAGGGAAAACGGCCATGTTTGGGTCTGCCTGCGTGCAGAGCAGAACAAAGTACTTCTGGTGGTTCGGGACGGCGGCATAGGGCTGGGCCTGTCTATGGTCCGGGAGATTGTGAAGCTGCACGAAGGGCAAATCTCAGCGGAAAGCGAACCTGAAAAGGGAAGCGTTTTCACCGTTCTACTTCCGAATTCTTTTTAGAAAGTTGTATTAGGAGACAGGAGACGATTCCCTGTCTCCTTTTTTGCAAATTCTGATAAGAGAAGAAAGAGAACCGTCCCAGGGTCATTAAGTTACGAGATGCTGCTGAGTTCCTCTGATAAAGAATGAAACTTTGTAAGTATATTTTGTGTTTCCACCAGAAAAAAGATTCACACAGCAAGTAGAGAGATAAAATTTTATAAAATGAGCTTTTCGTATATCTCCTGACAAAGAAAATCTCTTTTGATGCTATGAAAATAGTTCAAGGCAACTCCATATTTTAGGAAAAGAAACGAGGTTTCCTCGTTTTATACGAAAGTTCGTATAACAGATCGAACGCAGCCTGGTAGAAAATGAAGGTTTTTATTATTTGCGGCTGGCATGTCCGGACCACTGCTGGCCGGACTCGGATCAGGTAGATGCATTTATTGACTTTGTAATGGATTTAGAGCAGGATGAGTGGCTTCATTTCCATTGTCAGGCTGGTTCAGGACGGACCGGAGCATTTATGACCATTTATGAGATGATTCAGAGACCGGATGCTTCGGTTGAAGAAATTCTGCAGCACCAGGCGGATACCGGAAGCGGAGACCTGGTAGATCGGGCAAAACCGGAAAAAAGCTATGAACAAAAGAACCGCTGCGTTTTAGCCAGAGAAGTATACAACTATATCAGTGAAAACAGGGAATCTGATTTCGAGGAGAAATGGAGCGACTGGTTCAGGGATCATTCCTATGATCTGACCATAGAAAAAGGAGCTGATCTGCCAATAGAAGGAGCATTCAGCTCTGATCAGCTGATCGTGGATGATTCTTTTAAAGCAACAGGCGAAGGAGAGGCAGTTGTCCTGGTCGGTGATGTTGTTTATTTTGTCAGGGTGGAATGACGGCTGTGTGTTGGAAACCAAAAAGGATTCAATACGGAAGGGTTGGTGGGAATATCGAATCCGCTTCTGTTTCTGTCTCCGCGGGAATAAACTCAAGAGTATTATTGACCCTTATTTCATCCAATTCATCTGCGGTTCTGATCTCCCCCCACCCTTTCATATCCTATTCCTGTGAGTTCCGGATGCTTATTCATATACCTGGACAGACCGGAAGACGGGAAATATCGCCTTTTCAGACCGGTGATGAAAACGGCGGATTATTCGGTTCCTTCTCAGATATTCTTCCGGAGGAAGTTAATGTCGGAAGACTACTCCTCTGATCTTATGAATTCTATTTTCGGAGAAACAGAGGAATAAGGAAGAAGCTTGATGTTTAGCCTGCGAGACCAGTCATCACTTTGTCGTATGCTTCGGCAAGTATCCTGGCGGCTTCATACACAGCGTATGGATCTTTTGTATCAGCGTCCATTGCTTTCTCGCAGGCGTTCAACATAAGACGTACTTTCCCTTCCGGCTTCTTTTCGTATTGCGAATAATCAATAGAATAGGCCCTGTCAATCAGATCTGTAAGGAACGCATTAAGTTCCTTATCTTCAAGTGCGGGAGTCAGTTCAGGCATTCTCCGGATAAGAGATCCCGCCTGCTGTTCGTATGCATAGGCAATCTGCATGAGTACTGCTTCCTGTCCAAAGCCGGAAAACATTGAGAGGCCGAGGGGCATTTGGGTTGTGCATTCCTCATCCGTATCAGAAAAGCCCATGGGAATGTTGACGTCGGGAAGACCCAGCGTCGAACCGATGATTATATCATATTCAGCCCCGTTATAATGAGCTTCGGTGATAAAAGAATTTTCTCCCGCAACATCAAAGTAATTCAGATACATTACGGCGTCGACATCATTTTCTTCCATCACTTCAGCGATCATCGCCCTGCTGTCCAGGATCTTCTGCCATACGGGAAGCCTTTGATATGAGCCGGTCGTTTCCGAATACGGAACTTCCATCTCCTCAAAGGAATCCGCTGCTTCTGTCCCAAACCCCAGTATAACGGGCAGATATTTGGACATCTGGGAGCCGGCTTCCTGTATTTCTTTTATCGTCTTATACTCTGCGTCTTCGCCCAAGGCATAAAGAAACTTATTGATAACGTATTCAGATGTATTGACCAAGATGTCTTCTGATATTTCCCGGATGGTCTTCGTTGTAAGATGTTCTGACAGATCTACAACTTCAGCGCCGGCTTTTCTCAGGTTTGCAATGGTCCTGCCGACCATTTCTTTCACCTTTTCATCCTGCATTTCATATATAACCTCTTCATCGGTCACCTCATCATAACTGAAGGAGTATTCGAGAAAACCGATCCGCATCCCTTTGAGCGCATCGGCGGACAGACCGTCCGTATACCCGCTGCCGGCCAGTGCGTCAGCATCTGCTTCCTCCGTATAATCGTCTTCTTCATCCGTACCTGCGATAATCTCGAGCAGGAGCGCCATGTCTTCCGCCGCCCTTGCCATAGGCCCGACCGTGTCTTTGTATACTTTGTTTGGGAAGATCCCGCTGATCGAGGTCAGTCCTTTTGATGGCTTTATTCCGTAAATATTCTCAAATGACGACGGGTTGCGAACGGAGCCTCCTGTGACCACGTTGGTGCCTGACACCGTTAAGATATCATTACAACCCTGTAGAAGAGATGATGATATTGCGTAAGATATTGTTAACGGTGTCAGGCACCGGTTTCTGTTAGATACTTTTCGGCATCCTTTTCATTTAGACCGAAGCGAATGATGATCTTGTTTTTGATCTCAGATGGACTACATCCCATCTCTTCACGATAGATTTTGATGGCGCCTCTGATTTCGCCAATA
>CACZPF010000013.1 GCA_902782975.1 uncultured Lachnospiraceae bacterium | reverse complement strand
GGCGGGGCTGGTCACTGAGCAGGGTCAGCCCATGAACAGCCTGGGTGAGGTGGTCAATCATGCCATGGAGCTGGTGGAGGCCCAGTCCGCACAGCTCAATGGTGTACTTCCCAGGGAGTATACCATCTTCTCCGATGAACTCCTGGCGGAGCTCCTGCGCATCTTCAATAACGATGCTCTGGATCAGGTCGGAGGGGATGTCATCGGGCGCATCTATGAATACTTCCTCAGTAAGTTTGCTCCGGCGGTTGCCTCGGATGACGGCGTGTTCTTTACGCCGAAATCCCTGGTTAAAATGATTGTCAACGTCATCGAGCCCAGTTCAGGTACCCTGCTGGATTGCGCCTGCGGCAGCGGCGGTATGTTCGTCCAGTCCGGTGATTTCGTCAATGCCCAGGGCATGTCAGCCAATAAGTCCATGACCTTCTTCGGCCAGGAGAAGGTGGAATACAATGCCAAGCTCTGCCTTATGAATATGGCGGTGCATGGGTTGACAGGGGTCATCAAGTCCGGGGATGAGGCGAACACCTTCTATCATGACGCCCATAATCTGGCGGGATGCTGCGATTACGTGATGGCCAATCCGCCGTTCAATGTGGATAAGGTCAAGGCAGAAGCTACACAGAATGCGGGCCGCTTACCCTTTGGCCTGCCCGCGGTCAACGCAGCCGGTGAATTTGGCAACGCCAATTATCTGTGGATCAGCTATTTCTACGCATACCTGAATGAACATGGCCGGGCCGGCTTCGTCATGGCTTCCTCCGCGACAGACAGCCAGTCCAAGGATAAAAACATCCGGGAGCAGCTGATCAAAACCGGGCATGTGGACGTTATGATCAGCGTGGGTAATAATTTCTTCTATACCAAATCACTGCCCTGCAGCCTGTGGTTCTTTGATAAGGGAAAGCCCGAAGCATTGCAGGATAAGGTGCTGTTCATCGACGCCAGGAACTATTTCACTGTCGTGGATCGCACCCTGAATGAATGGAGCGAATGGCAGCTGAAGAACCTGGCAGCCATTGTTTGGTTGTATCGCGGAGAAATCGATAAATATGCTGCTCTGCTGCGAGAGTATCATGCGGTGCTCGGGGAGGAGGCTTTTGCCGACACCGCTGCCAAACTTCAGGAACAGATCAATACTGTCAGGACAGAAGCGAAAGCCGCGGTGGATAGCGCGGCAAAGCGGGATAAAAAAGCAGTCCAGGCAAAGTATGATGCAAAGATAGCTGTGCTGGAAGAAACACTGACTACCGCGAAGGAAGCCTGCTGGCTGTATGAGAAATTCAGCGATGGAGAATATGCGGATGTGCTTGGGCTGTGCAAGCTGGCGAATCGGGAAGAGATCGAAGCCAAAGGTTGGTCGTTAACGCCGGGGGCATATGTGGGTGTGGCTCCTATGGAGGATGACGGAGTGGATTTCCATACGAGGATGAAGGAGATTCACGATGAGCTGATGAAGCTGCAAGCCAGGAGCAATGAATTGATGGAAACCATCTCTAAGAATATGGAGGAGATGGGAATATGAGTTGGAAGACGATAAAAATGGGGGAGGTTGCAGTATCTATTCAGCCAGGCCCGTTCGGTTCACAGCTCCACAGTTCAGATTACTCTTCCGAAGGAACTCCAATCATCATGCCGAAGGACATGGTAGACGGGCGTATTAGCCATGCTGACTTGTTATTTGTGTCTGATGAACATGTTAAACGTTTGAGTCGCCACCAAGTTCATCCTGGTAATCTGATGGTCGCGCGAAAAGGTGATGTGCGAAAATGTGTCTATATTTCTGAAAACGAAGACGGGTGGATGACCGGAAGTGATTGTCTTAAGGTTGCTCTTAACGAGGAGTCATGCTTTCCGAAATTTATATACTATCAACTACGCAGCCCCTATATTGGAAAATGGCTTGAAACCATCTCCATTGGCGCTACCATGCCAAGTCTAAACTCTGGTTTGCTTGGCAGCATTGAGCTTTATCTGCCTCCAATAGAGGATCAAAAAAGAATATCATCAGTCCTCTCCGCCTACGACGACCTCATCGAAACCAACCAGCGCCAGATTAAGGTGCTGGAGGAAGCAGCCCGGCGGCTGTACAAGGAATGGTTTGTTGATCTGCGGTATCCGGGGCATGATAATGTGCCGGTGGTGGATGGAGTGCCGGAAGGATGGCGCATAAAAACCATCTCTGATATTGCCAGAATAAACGCATGTTCTGTTGGGAAAGATTATCCGTATACGGAAATCGAATATATTGACATAAGTTCTGTGAATAAAGGACAGATTTCAAGTAGAACAACTTATGAGATGAAGGATGCACCTGGACGAGCACGACGTCTTGCACATGATGGGGATACTATCTGGAGTATGGTTAGGCCAAACCTACGAGCTTATTCTCTTGTCCAGTACCCTGAAAAGAATGAGGTGTTTTCTACTGGATTTGCAATTCTTTCTCCCAAAATCGTACCTTTTTCATACTTATACTGCATGGTGACAACGGATGAATTTGTCGGTTATTTGGTGAACTGTACTAATGGCGCAGCTTATCCAGCAGTAAAACCTATTCATTTTGAAGAAGCAAAAGCAGTTATACCCACATCTGACATCTTGCAAAAATATGACAAAATAGCGACTCCGATGTTTAGAAAAATACATCAATTAAGCTGTGAGAACAATCACCTTGCAGAAGCTCGTGACCGTCTTCTCCCCAAACTCATGTCTGGTGAAATCGCCGTCTGATCATACCGCCCTCAATCCAGCAAACGTGGAGGTGTCCCCTCAATGAGTTACGATTACTCCGAAAACATTCTGGTTCAGGAAAGCGCTGCTGCCCTGCTGCATGATGAGCTGGGTTGGGATGTTGTGCTTGCCTATAATCAGGAGGTGCTGGGGGAGAACGGAACACTGGGGCGGAAGAGCTATCGTGAAATTGTGCTCTGGCGATATTTCCGGCAGTCCCTGCGGGAACTGAATCCTTGGATCACGGATTTGCAGATCACGGAAGCCTGTAAAACGCTGGATGCACACCTGTCCTCTGCCTCCCTGCTGCAGATTAACGAAGAAAAATACTTTCTGATACGGGATGGAATCCCGGTTACGGTGAAACGGGCTGATGGCAAAAACGATACCCGCCGTGCTATGGTGATCGACTTTACCGATCCGGGGAAAAATCATTTTCTGGCAGTCAAAGAGCTCAAAATCCATGGGGATCTTTACCGGCGCCGTACGGATATTGTCGGCTTTGTCAACGGCCTCCCGCTGTTGTTCATTGAGCTCAAGCGCAACGATATGGACGTGCAAAACGCCTATACCGATAACTATACGGATTATCTGGATACCATCCCGCATCTGTTCTACTATAACGCTTTTCTCATGCTCTCCAATGGCTTGCAGGCCAAGGTGGGCACCCTGGGCAGCAAATATGAATTCTTCCATGAATGGAAGCGCCTGGCTGAGGCGGATGAAGGCAGCGTAGCCCTGGAAACCATGCTGCGCGGCATCTGCAAAAAGGAAAACTTCCTGGATCTGTTTGAAAACTTCATTCTCTATGACCATTCAGACGGAAAAACCGTCAAGATTCTGGCCCGGAACCATCAGTATCTGGGAGTCAATGCCGCGGTGCAGGCCTATGCCAACCGGAAGCTGCGGGATGGCAAGCTGGGCGTATTCTGGCATACCCAGGGGTCCGGCAAAAGCTATTCCATGCTATTCCTGGCACAGAAAATCCGCCGCAAGTTTGAAGGTTCCCCGACCATCATTGTGCTGACGGATCGTGATGAACTGAACAAGCAAATCTGTGGAACTTTTGAGGCCTGTGGTTTGTTAGGTAAGGCCGAGGGTAAGCAGTTCATGGCTACCAGCGGTACGGATCTGATCCGGAAGCTGAAAGGGAACCCCAGTTATGTCTTTACCCTGATTCAGAAATTTAATCAGCCGGACGCGGAGCCGATCCTCCCGGATCATGATATCCTGATCATGTCAGATGAAGCCCACCGCAGCCAGTACGGCATCTTTGCCGACAATCTGGAAAAGCTGCTGCCAACGGCGTCCCGCATCGGTTTCACGGGCACCCCGCTCCTGTCCTCCAATGAGATTACCGCCCGCACCTTTGGCGGTTATATCTCCGTTTATGATTTCAAACGGGCCGTGGAGGATAAGGCAACCGTTCCGCTGTATTATGAGAACCGGGGCGAAAAGATCAAGGAAATCAAGAATCCGGAGATCACGGAGAAGATTCTGGATGCCATTGAGGCGGCGGATCTGGATCCGGATCAGGCGGAAAAGGTGATGCATGAGTTTGAAAAGGAAGTACATTTGCTCACGGCGGAACCGCGCCTGAAGGCCATCGCCCATGATTTTGTGCAGCATTACAGTGATCTGTGGACCAGAGGCAAGGCCAAGTTTGTCTGCTTGAATAAGGTCACCTGTGTCCGCATGTATAACTATGTGCAGGAGGAATGGCAGAAGGAGATTGCTGCCCTGGAGCAGCGCGTCGCCGCTGCGTCTTCCGATCAGGAACAGCAGGAGCTAAACCGTAAGCTGTCCTGGATGAAGGAAACAGAGATGTGTGTGGTCATCAGCCAGGAACAGAACGAAATTCAGACATTCCGGCAGTGGAATCTGGATATCCGTCCCCATCGGGAGAAGATGGAAAAGCGGGAGCTGGATAAAGAGTATAAGGATTCGGATAATCCTTTCCGTGTTGTTTTCGTCTGTGCCATGTGGCTCACCGGCTTTGATGTAAAGTCCCTTTCCTGCCTGTATCTGGATAAACCGCTGAAAGCCCATACTCTGATGCAGACCATCGCCCGCGCCAATCGGGTTGCGGAAGGAAAGAGCAATGGCCTCATCATCGATTATATCGGTATCGTTGGCGCGCTGAAAAAGGCACTGAATGATTATACCCAGAATCTCAGCGGTACGTCTCATGTGGATCCCACGGTGGATAAGGAAGAGTTGGTGGAACACATTCTGAAAGCTGTTGCTGGTGCGGATCAGCTGATGCTGGAATGTGACTTTGATCTGGAATCCCTGGTCTACGCTGCCAATTTCCAGAAGCTCTCGCTTATTGCGGATGGTGCAGAGGCCATGTGTACCACGCCTGAAATCCGGAAAGCATTTAATACCTATGCTTCCGAAATCAGCCGGATCATGAAGTATCTGGATCGCGATGATGTTTCCCAGGAAACAAGAAAGCAGACCGAAGCCATTCTTGCTGTGCAGCGGGAGATGCTCAAAAAGCGTAAGCATACCAATATCAATCCACTTATGGTGGAGATCAACCGGATCATTAATGAAAACCTGGTCATTGAGCAGCCGGAAGGCACTGCGCGCATGGCGGAGTCCCGCCAGTTTGACATCAGCAAAATCGATTTCTATCTTCTGGCCCGGGAGTTTGCCCGCGTTAAACGAAAGAATCTAATGCTGAAGGATCTGGAAGACCTGGTGCAGGATCGCCTTGCAATGCTCCTTGAAGCAAACCCCAGCCGCGTGGATTATTATAAACGATATATGGATATCATCGAAGCCTATAACGCGGAACAGGATCGCACCACCATTGAAAGAACCTTCATGGAGCTCATGGATCTGGTGAAGGATATGTCCACGGAGGAACAGCGGTATGTGCGGGAGGGCTTCTCCAACGATGAGGAGCTGTCCATTTACGATTTGCTGTTCTCAGCGGATCTGTCCAAAAGTGATATACAGAAAATAAAGCAGCTGTCCGTGGAACTGCTGAAGAAGATTAAGGAACGTATCGCCCAGATGGATCACTGGACGGATAAGGACGAAACCAGAGCTACGGTGCAGAACCTGATTCGCGATGAACTGTATATGAATATCCCGGACAGCATGTTCGATCAGCTGGATCACTACCGCGAAGTGGTTTATGAATATGTGTATACGCATTACAAGGAAACGGCGTAAAACACATGAATTTATGATACATGCAGAGTTGTTGGAATGCGGGAGGGCGGAGCAATGGCCTTAAAATGTGAACTTTGTGGCGGAACGAACCTGGTGAAGCAGGAAGGCTTTTTCGTTTGTCAGCATTGCGGTGCCAAATATACTGTTGAAGAAGCAAAGAAACTGTTTTCTGATCATCAGCCGCAACAGCAGAATGTGTCACCACAGCCGGCTGCGTCTGCCACAGGTGGCGTTGAAAAGGAAAACAAAACCGATCCATTTACAATCGAAGTTGCCGGCTTGAAAGATCTCCTTGCGAAAGTTAAGATTGGACCCACAGATCTGAGGATTCGGGAAATTGGAGAGCGAACAGAACGAATCAATGACATCATCGAGTCATTTGATATCGAAAGTGCAGAGAAGAACAAGCTGAGAGAATCTCTGTGCTATCTGGTAAGGGAAACGGCAGTCGCTCTTCATAATGAAAAGCATGAAACTGCACGTGCAATCAGCATAGAAGAGAATCTGTTAACCATTTTCAAAGATCTTCCAAATATAAAACAGAAACTGAATGAAGATCTTATCGCACTGAACGGCCAATCAATCAATAACTCCAGGAAAGCTCCCCCCAGTGTTCCTACTGCAGCTGTTGCTGGAAATCAAACAAAAGGAGCATCCGCGAGCCAAAAATCTTCTCCTGCCAACAACACAACGCAGGATAATTCCAGGAAATCTGGAAAAGGTCTGATGTTTTTGCTTCTGATTCTCCTTGTTGCAGGATTCATTTATATTTCGCAGATAAATAAAACAACGCCAACAAGGAATGATTACTCTGCAACAACTGTTACTGTTACGGCCACACCAACAACGAAGCCTACTGCGACTCCTGTTCCAGTTATTGTGAAAAACGGGGAGATATTGATTTCGCCGGATTATGAACAGGTCTGTCCTTTCACCGTCGAGGGCAGCTCAACCAGCGATTATTATATCTATCTGAAGTATCAGAAAGCTCCGGTATCTTCGAAAGAAAAAAGAACCCAGAAAAGCGGTGCTAGGGTGCCATATGAAGAAGATATTGCTGTATACTTGAAGGCGGGAGCTAAGGTTAATATAGATGTTCCTATTGGTGTATATAAGCTGTATTATTCTACCGGTCAGGTTTTTTATGGCACGGAAAAGCTCTTTGGGGAAGGATCCAGGTATTATTCTTCCGATGATTTGCTCAGTTTCTATGCTGATGGTGAATATTATCAGGGGCACACCCTTACGCTTTATACCGTTGCCAACGGCAATTATGATACAGATCCGATTGATGAGTCGCAATTTCCGAAAAGATGATCGCAGCAAACTATACAAAACTGAATTTGTCGCTGATAAATATGTTGATAAGGATGAGGCATTGTTCAATTATATCTTGGGAATCACTGGTATCCCTACAGAATGAGATATCTAAAAAGCGTAAAAAAGGGGCCCTTTATGAAACTGAAATGCGAACTGTGTGGTGGCTCGAATCTGGTGAAAACTGATGGCCTATTTGTTTGTCAACAATGTGGCGCCAGTTATACATCTGATGAGGCAAAGAAGTTAATCGATGAATTCATATCTGAACCAATGGAAAAGAAGGTGCAGTCGATTGAGTGCACCGAGTTAGATTCAGAAACAGAAAGTGTAAATGCGATCAACAGGGAACATTCTTTTCCTGATCGTTCAAAGGCTTATGTAGTAAGTGTGAATTCAGATCGCTTTTCTGTTCCAAAGCTTTGCACATGTTGTTTGAAGCCGGCAGAGCAGATGGAAAAGGTCACGTATCATACTTCAACGAGAAGTGGTAATATCAAAACGAAATATACTCTTTCAACGGAATTTCCATTATGTGATGAATGCTGGCAGCATGAGAGGGCTGTTAAGAAAGCAGATAATAAAGTAACAGTAGTTTTTATCTTGGTTAACTTGTTTTCTTTGGTTGCCGCTACATATTTGATTTCCACCTATAAAATAGGAAGCTGGTATTGGGCAGTCCTTTTAGCCAGTATATTAGGTATATTATCATTTGTTGTTCTGAGCTTGGCAATCCAGTTTCCAGCTTTATCGTCACAACATACTGGAAGAACCGAAAGCGTGAAAATCAATTCGCCGGATATGCCAGAGGGATACCAGCCTTTTTGGGGTCCAAGAAAGAGGGAAGTGAATATTACTCAGATTGATTTCACATTTAAAAATGCGGGATACGCAGAATTATTTCGGCAGGCAAACAAACCTAATGCCAGTACAATCCAGGAAATAAATAGGAAGAACATAGAGGATAAAATTAACTTTTTCAATATGTCATTCGGTGTTGGTACGATAGTAGGACTTATATTTCTTTCACTCTGCGTTAATTGTATGCTCATTATCTTGCTTGTACAGATATTTCCTATACCATTTAGCTGAAAAATGGATAGGTTAAAAAAACAACTATTATAAGTTTTAAAGGGGGAGAAAGATTATTATGAAAGAATACAAATTGGTTTACCTCAACAAAGGGCTCAGCGCATCTATTGAAAGAGACGTATCCAAAGCAGAAGACAAAATCAATGAAATAGTGAGTCAGGGATGGATCCTTCAGCAGGTTGTCTCTATGGATAACGGTGTTGGAGCGTTGATTGGTGTCTTCTATAAGGAAAGTAAGCTCTGAGGAAGTGGGGGAGAGCCTACTCCTTCATATAAAACCCGCAGCAATATCCGTCCGCCCGCAGCACGGCCCCGGGCAGCCAGTCGGGCATTTGGGCCATCTTCTCGCAAATCTCGTTCAGGTCGTCCTCCTGGGCTGCCTCGATGATCAGCTCGTCGTGCACATGGCCGCAGATCAGGCGGCCCTTCAGGTTGCGCATGGCGTTGCAGAGGATATCCCTGCTGATGGCCTGAACGATGTTTTCCACGAATTTCGGCCCATAGCTTTCGATACGCTCCCATTTCTTTGTGGCCCCGATGCCCTCGTAGGTTACGGATTCGCCGCCGAACTGGTTGGTTCCGATCCGGGGCTTCACATAGCAGAGTTGCCGTCCGCTGGGGAGGCCGGATCAGCAGCATGCCGCTGCGGTATTCAAACCCGATGCCATGGATCCATTCAGCGCCCTGCCCCCGCAGGGCGTTTTTCACGCTCCGGTCCACGTCCCACCATAGGGCGACGATCCGAGGGTTGGCCTCCCGCCAGGCGGTCACCAGGGGCTGCAGCTCTTCCTCTTTCAGGCCCATCTCCAGCGC
>CACZPF010000012.1 GCA_902782975.1 uncultured Lachnospiraceae bacterium | reverse complement strand
TATCGATTAAGCGGTATGAATTTGAGAATCGTTCTCAATTATAATCTCCGTATTTTATGCTGTCAAGTGTAAAAGCCAGGAGATACCATAAGATTTGAGGCTGACTCTTCTCCGGCCTGACGGAAATCTACAAGCTATTCAGCATTTCCTGCTTCTGCGAGCAGCCAATTAGATACCAGCAAATATCTGTGAGCCAGAGATTATAGCGATAAAACCGCTTTCATAGATGAGCATCATAAAAGAGGCTCCTTAAATACAGGAGCCTCTTTCTTCAGGGGAATGCCGCTGCTTCCGGCCTTCTGGATGCAGCTACACAGATCGTTCTGTATTCATCAAACAGTTCTGTGGGATGATCCGGCGAAGCCTGGCAGGTTGCACAGTAAAAATGATAAAGAATTCCGTCCTCATAGAACAGGGCCGGCTTGTGGGCGTGATGATCATCGAAAGAGCCTGCCGGTCCGTGCTTCAGGATAGGGTCTTCGACCTTCTCCCAGTGAAGGAGGTCCTGTGACAAAGCCAGCCCTTCCTCCGCATGATACAGCCCGTCCGCGGGATCCATCTTTCCGATTCCGTAGTAGAAGCATTTCCAGTGATCCTTATCCCGTACCACAAAGGGATCCGATACAAATACACAGTCCCAGGCCGCTGGATCGACTCGCAGGACCGGATTTTCCTCTGCCCGTTCCCAGTGTATGAGATCCTGGGAAAAGGCAGCACCCGTCTGCTCGATCCAATGTTCCGCCTTGTTTTTTGCATTATAAAACATATACCAGAGGTCTTCGTGCCTGATCACACAAGCCTTGTAGAGACCTCCATTCTCCCAGTCTTTCCCGTCCTTCCACGAGAATACGGGAGAGTCCTGGAAATGCCAGTTCTTCAGATCTTCATCTTCACAATAGGCCAGTCCTATCTGAGCAGGGCCCTCCTCATACCCGGTTCCCGGGTAGGCGTGATACACCATCCAGTACTTTCCGTCTATCTTTCTCAGCTCCGGGGTTTCCCACAGGCTGCTGCTTTTCAGGATCATCCAGGTGACGGCTCCCCCTCCGCTGTCCCAATGTCCCAGATCGTTCCGCTGAAGGATCATGGTGTAGAACTCCCAGTGAAGAAGGTCATCCGAAACAGCCAGCGCTGACTGATATCCGATTCCGTCAAACCCAGTGTAGACCATATAATAACGTCCGCCATGTTTGAATACAAAAGGAATATCCACAGACCGTTCGTCAAAATGTCCCGGAATTCCCGACCCCGACAGTACGGGACGTGAATACCGCCATGGTGTCAAACAATGCTTTACTCTTTCATCATCCTGTCTGATCATACGGTTTCCAAATCTCCTTCTTTTCGATTCGGCGCCTTCACGCTGTCTGCTCCGGGCAGGTAATGACCACCAGCCCGCCGCCGAGTTCTCCTTTCCCTACGGATAATTCAACACCTTCCTTATACTGCAGAAGAAGTCTCGCATAGGTGTTGATAAGACCGACACCTGTGGTTTCATTCAGGAACCGGGCATTTGGATTAACAATGGATTCGTGGATCAGCGCCCTGTCTTTCTCGATCCGCTTCAGATCTTCCTCAGAAAACCCATTGCCGTTATCCTCGATCATGATCCGGATCGTTCCTTCCGACTCCCTGCCTATAAAGATCCGTATCAGGAAAAACTCTTTGGTGCAGTTTTTGAATCCATGGGTAAAGCAGTTTTCTACCAATGGCTGCAGAATAAATTTCGGAACCATGATATACTGTGAATCGACATCTTCCATCTTCTGCTCTGTCCTCAGCTTGTCCAGATACCGGTATTCCATCAGTTCCAGATAATAATTCATATAATCTATTTCGCTGGAAAGCGGGACCATGTCGGTTTTCCTGTCCACACAGTAAGCCATCATCCTGGTCAGGCAGGAGCACATATCCAGGATCTCCGGGGCATCATGTTCCTCCCCTTTTAACCCGATCAGATAAAGCGTATTGTGAAGGAAATGGGGGGCCAGCTGAGACTGCAATGCCCGGTAGGATACCTGCAGCTCCCGCACCTGCCTCTGCAGGATCTCTTCATTCTGACGGTGGATCTTTTCCATCATCCTGACAAACACTGCGTCGAAGGTCGCGATCTCGTCATTTTCCCGCAGGCTCTGAAAAGATCCGATATCTCCGTCCGTCGCGTATTGTTCCATTTTCTGGATCAGTGTATCCACCGGCCTGTAGATCCGCCGGGATATCAGATACAGGGCAGCCATCATCGCCGCCAAGAGAAGAAGGCTTTGCAGAAGCATCCAGGCGATCTCCTGGAGGATCCTGGAGGAATAGTAGCTTTCGGGAAGGAAGGTATAGACTTTCAGATCATACTGGGGAATCTCGCTGACAACAAACAAGTAGGAAACTCCGTTGATCCTGATCAGAGAATCTTCCTCATCCTGCATCTCCCGTATCCCGGAAAGGCCGGCGCTCTGTTCCATAAAATCATTCTTCGTATTGTAAAAAAACCTGCCGCCATAAGAAACGGCGGATATCATATCAAACGAAGCAAAGATCGAATCCAGGCTTGCCGTCGTTTTCTGAATCTCCACATACCCGTAATCGCCGTAGGCATCCGTGATCTTCCGAAGATATGAAAAGTAAGGTTCCTCTGACCTCGAAAAGCCGTTTGCCGAAGCCTCTTCCTCAAAATATTTGTTTACACCTCTGTCATAAAATTCCTGCATCTTGGAATATGCCAGCATCTCACTGCGTGTATAGCCAACGGAGCGATAAGTATCCAGAAGAACATAATCCCCCTTGGCAGAGACGATCTGCACGCTGGTGTTCCTCAGGTTGGCTCCCGCCATCAACTGCATCATCTGAAGCATCTCGCGGCGGTCATCGGGATAAATACTGAAATAATTTGTATCTCCTTCATAGGCATTCGCTTTTTTGAGGATTTCCAGCGTCGAATTTGATATGACCAGATCGTAGGTCAGCCTGTTCATATCGTCGAGCAGGGCCTCCAGCTGAGCCGTATGCGCAGCCGCGACCTGCTCGAGGATCTGCCGGGTGTCCGCTCTCTCCCGCTTTACGCCGGCACTCATTCGAATCACCGTAAAGGTAATGATGACGGCCAGGATCAGGGCCACATTCATCCAGAGGATCCTGCCCCAGAATCTTTTTTTCAGTCTCATAGTTTCCTCTTATCTGGCGTATTTCCTGTGCCAGTAACCAACAGGCTGTTTCATGTACTGCCGCCCCGATTTTTTTACTTGTTTTTAAAAATGCATACTCTTCCCGTCTCAACCGTAAGCTTCGCAGCAGACTCAGGACACCGGCACCGGAAGGATTCTCCACTCCTCGTCCTTCCCGGCCTGGATTTTAAGAACGTATCCCTCTTTCGAAGATTCTGCCGTTTCTGTCTCCCGGTCTTTTCTGCAGGCACAGAACCTGGCACCCGTTCTGATCCTTATTTTATCATCTTTCCGGCAGAACAGCACTGCCTGTTTTATTCTTCCTTTCTCCCATGAAATAGAGACCCTGTGTCCTTCTACAGTAAAAAGTCCTTCGGCACGGCCGCATGTCCAGTCATCCGGAAGTGCCGGCAGAAGATCGATGCAGGTAAAACCTTCGTATTTTTTGCATTGAATCAGCATCTCGGAAATGCCCTGGGTGATGCCGAAATTGCCGTCGATCTGGAAAATTTCTCTCTCCTTCGTATTTTCTCCAAGCGGCGGATGAAGACTCATCAGGTTTGGATATGCACATTCTTTCAGAAACAGATCCAGATGCTTTTTGGCCAGATTTCCCTTCCGGAGTCTTGCATAGAAATTGGTGATCCACGCCTCTGTCCACCCGATATGCGGCTGCTCCCCTCCCGTCCGACGGTCGATGACCTTCTCTGCCGCGCACAGAAACTGCGGCCGGGAATCCAGATCGATCTGGTGGAAGGGATGCAGGGCTGTAAGATGGGCAAAATGGCGGTGATGTGGATCCACCTCTTCAAAGTCCTCCTGCCACTCCATCAGCTGGCCGTATTTCCCGATGCCAAACCCGGGGAGAAGATCCAGAGCATCCCGCACAGCCTGCAGAAATCCGCCCTCGGATCCGGCGGCCTTTTCTGCCTCCGCAATATATGTTTCGGATCCGGCGGCCTTTTCTGCCTCCGGAATACCGGCTTCTGTTCCGATGATCTTTGCCGCCTCCAGGATCTCCTCAAAAATCTCCCGGATCAGGACGATATCCATGGTGCTGGAATCGGAAACACAGCAGGGCCGGCCATGTTCATCGAAAAACAGATTTTCCGGTGAAGTAGAGGGCAGCGAATGAAGCTTTCCATCATAAAAAACCAGCCAGTCCAGGCAGAAAAGCGCAGCTTCCTTCATGACCGGATAGCCCTTTTCTTTGAGCCATTCTACATCTCCCGTATAGAGATAATGTCTGAAAAGATGCGTGGCAAGCCAGACACCTCCCATGGTCCAGAAAGCCCAGACTGCATCTCCTTTCCCCGGTGTGGCCTGCCGCCAGATGTCGAGATTGTTGGCTGCTGCAAAGCCGCGGCACCCGCAGGTTTCCGAAGCGAAATCTCTGCCGGAAATACTTACTTCCTCGATCATGCGGATGAGCGGTTCTTCACACTCGGCCAGGCCATTGGGACCGGTGCACCAGTAATTCATTTCTGTATTAATATTGATCGTGAAATTGCAGCTCCACATGGGGCGGATATCTTCACACCAGATTCCCTGCAGATTGGCCGGCTGTGTAAAAGGACCTGCCGGGCGGGAGGAACATATCATAAGATAACGGCCATACTGATAGATCAGCTCATATGGATTTACAGGCTCCCTGGCAGAAAGGCTGCCGATCTCCAGCTCTGTTCTGTTGAACAATTCTTCGTGGACAGCCCTGTGCCGGTCATATAATTCCTTCCATGTATAAAGTTCTGCCACGGCAAGTTTTTCGGTCAGTTCCTTCTTAAGGATCTGCAAATCAGCTTCCGGCTGGCGGTCAGGTCCACGAAAAGCGTTCACCATTCCTGTAAGAAGAAGGATCTCCCTGGCATCGTTAATCTCCAGATTTCCCTGCTCAAAGGCCACCCGTCCATCCGTGCAGGCTGCCTCTGTGCAGATGGCAAACTTCATCCCTCCGTCATAAACAAAGGGATCCCCTGCCGCTTCTGCAAAAATCGGTTCCACGTGGGAAGGCGCCTCTCCCAGGAGAAGGATTCCTGCATCTTCTGCAGCGGATGCGCCGGTTCTTTTCCAGTCCGTTATCTCCGCCTTTAACTGCGTCTTGTGTTTTGCACTGATGCAGATCGGGACATCGGAAATGATCCTTGTGACCAGCACATCCTCGGAAGCAGAAATAAAACTCCGGATCTTAAGCCGGTGTCCCTCAAAGATATATTCTGTTCCGGCACATGCATCATTCAGAAAGAGTTCTCTTCTGTAAACGCCCTTCCCGCCCTCACATCCTGCCATATCCGGGAAACCGGGAAATCCTTCGATCTCGATCTCCAGCGATCCTGCGCTCACATAACATTCATTATACCGGTTCCCCGTCATTTTACCCTGCACAACAGCCTGGGCGCCGGCGTAGTCTCCCTGCCGGATCAGGCCGCGGGCCTTTTCCAGATCCTGGCGCAGAACATGGACATGATCGTTTTCTCCCGGTTTTCCTGCCCACAGCGTGTCCATGTTCAGGGAGCAGCGGTAGAAAGGCAGCCCTCCGTAAACCATGGCTCCAGCCGATCCGTTTCCGATCGGATAAGCTTCTTTAAAAGATTTTGCAGGTGCAGCTGCCGACAATATATAATCCTTCATATTTTCCTTTTTCATGGCACATTTCCTGCGCCAATAATGGCAGATCAAAAACGTAATTTCAGTCTTTCCTTTTATTCTTACATATCTCCAGGTAATTGCGAAACTCTCTGGTGAGTTTCGCAATTACCTGTTACATTTTTCTTTTCTTTACATACAGGACCGGTCGTTCCGTCAGATCCACCCTCGACAGGACACTGAGAGAGGACCAGGGATCTCCCACACTCCACACCGGGGTCAACGGGAGACGGATGATCAGCGTATGCTTTCCCGGCGATACCTGAAATACAGCGTCCATGGTATTTCCGATCAGCCTGTCGGCCAGGCTGCCGTCCACATAGATGTCCGCACAGTCCACCGCCCCTTTGAGGCGAAGCCTCACCTGCAGCGCTGAGGATGTTTTCCCGTCCAGTTCAAATTCCGTCTTATACTGAAGATACCCGTTAAAGCCCGTTTCCACAAGCCAGGAAGTCATATCCGGAAGGGGATCTCCCTCTTCTGCCGTTTTCACGGAGATCCACTGATCTTCTTTAACCCGGCAGGCCTCGATCTCAAACCTGCCGTCCAGGCGGCGCGCCTCAACCTGTTCCGGGCCGGAGGAATCGTCCCCTGACTGCCTGGTCCCGGATATGTCCGCCCCCTTCCCTGCCGATGCCGAAGCCATCATCTCTTTTATTCCCTCTGCCGAAAGACTGTCTTTCGTCATGACAAATACAGCCGCCTCGCCGGGGCGGAGGCAGAAGTCAAATCCACCTTCTGTAAATGCCTTTTCTTCATACTGATTCCGTACCGCGTCATAGACTGCAAAGCTGCCTTCCGGATTGCGTGTTTTAAACTGCATCCTTCCCGCCGCTTCCTGAACCGTATCTTCATTAAAGCAGAACAGATAGTCGTCTCCGTCCATGCCGAAATAGGGATATGTACGAAGGTGCGGCACCGGCTGATCCGTCCGGACTGTAAAGGGGGCATCTTTTCTCACAAAGTCCGCAAGCTCTTCCAGAGAAAGACAGGGGATCCTGTCAAAGATCTTTCTTGTTTCCTTCAAAAACGAGATCTCCTCACAGATTCCTTCCGGTCTTCTGCCCACAAAGACGATCTGCATTTGATCTCCGTGATTTCTGATAAATTCAGCTGTCACAAGAGGCAGCCGCTCACACCCCGGGATCAGCAGAATCTTGTATACATTTCCGTTGAGGCAGATTCCATCCCTGAAAGAAGCTCCGTAAGAATTCTCTTCCTTCAGAAGATCCGCCGGGATCACGTCAAAGTCTATCTGATTTTCCAGCAGGACCCTGGCAGGCTTCTGGAAGAGCATGGCTTCTCCTGCCCACTCTGCGTCGGCATGGTACAGAACCCCCACCGATGCCGGATACCTGCCGCCCGTGAACAGATGGCACAGCCGGTTCATATAATTCATCAGGATCCCGAAATGCTGAAACTGGGCATGGTTCCCATGCGCATAAAAGTGCGGCGCACAGTCCGGATCCGGGAACGGTTTCATGGAGAAGGCATGGGGAACAAAGTGATTGATACCGGCGCTGATCATATGGTCGGTCAGCCATTTCATCAGGCCGATCCCTTCCTGCCAGCCGAAAGCGCCGAAAATCTCACACATGGAATCTCCCTGTTTTTTCGGATCGATATGGGCAAGAGAGCTTCCCATCTTTGCAAGACCATAGTGGAAGAACTCGCCGTCCCGGGAAGAAGCCACCCACTGATGCTCTTCCTGGTCCATGCCCGGCATGATCTGGAACAGGACTACATCGATCCCCGCCATCCGCATGCCCGAAAGGCTCCGGAAATAATGACCTGTGCCGCATCCCAGCCTGCCGTGGACATTGTCATCCTCGATCACGTGCCCGATATGGGATACATTGTGCGCTTTGCACCAGTCGCTGATCTGACCGGAAAAAGAAACAGAAAGCTGCTTTGTCACTTCATCCATATAGGCATAACGGTGGTTCATGGTGTTTTTCCCTGCCTGATACCACAAGGCAGGAAGATTAAACAGAAACTTCTCACCCCAGCGTTTATTCAGCCGGTCCTGCAGTTCCCTGCTCCAGGGGATAAAGGGCATATTTTTGCCGAGTTTCGCCTGGAAATCATACCAGGGCAGATTGGAGAACTCCGGTTCGTCCGAGAAAAATCCCATAAAAGTATTTCCAAAAAGATCTTTGTAATGCGCATAATGGGTCTCATAGATCCGGTCGATCAGGACCCGGACAGAAGCCGAATCCAGGATATTAAAATAGTCAAGTTTTCCGTTTCCTTTCCGGGTCGTATAGAATACCAGGATCCGCCAGAGGCCTTCCGGGATGTCAAAACAAAGCCACCCGTCTTTTACATGATCCGTAAGATCCCTGATCTCCATATCCGAAAGGTCCGTGTTTGCCGGGTCTGTCCTTTTCGCAGCCAGGACGCCCACCAGCTCATCATCCCCTGAAAGCAGGGATCTGATCAGCAGATATGCCTGCTTCTTTGGTCCGGCGACATCCGTATTGTGAACCGTCAGGAACCGTACGGACAGAGGATCGTCTCCGGATGTAAATGCTCCGTTGGCATGGCCTGTTGGAAAGCGGTCGTCGTCCAGGAGCCAGACCTTCATGCCATGTTCCTTCGCAAAGCCCAGGATGATATCCATATCGTGCCACCACCGGGGTCCGCCGTAATCCGGATGCGGCCTTGCTTCCACACAAAACGCGCGGATATTGCTCTCGTAGATTTTGTTAAGCTCACACCGGATCGTCTCTTCCTCTGCTCCGTTCTGCCAGAAGAAGGGAAAAATATAATTTTCGAATCTGTTTTCCAGGTCTTCCCTGATACGGGACATATCTTTTCCTTTCCGTGCATCCTGCACCTGTTCTATGAATATCTGCCGCCCTCAGTCCTTCACCGTGCCGGCTGTCATGCCGTCAGCCCTTCACCGCGCCGGCCACCATCCCGTCGATAATATATTTCTGTCCCATCAGATAGACGATGATCACGGGGAGGCTGCACAAAAGGATATAGGCACAGACCATATTCCATTCGCTGTTGTACTGTCCCAGGAAATTATAGACCCCAAGAACGATGGTCCAGTTTTTGGAGCTCCGGATCAGGTACAGAGGGAGCTGAAAATCATTCCACACAAACACATACTGCGTGATAAAAAGGGTTACGATGATCGGTTTTAAAAGCGGAAACATGATCCTGATAAAAAGCTGCCAGGGAGAAGCACCATCCACAATGGCAGCCTCGTCCATGTCTCTCGGGACCGTTGTCACAAACCCGTAGACCATAAAGACCGTCTGCGGAATAAACATGGCTGTATAAACAAGAATCATCCCCGGATAAGAGTCG
>CACZPF010000011.1 GCA_902782975.1 uncultured Lachnospiraceae bacterium | reverse complement strand
CGGATGGGTCTTTCCGGAGTGCTGCAGGATCCCAGCAGGAGCGAAACAGCCAGGAAATAACATACCAGATCGATTTTTTTCATTCTAGTCCTCATAAACCCTCCTGATACTCTGGCGCTGCGTCATTATTCCAGAGACGATCTCACAAGACATTTTCCTTTGCCGTCTTTACGGACACGGTCCGTCAAAAACTTCTGGCCCAGTTCACAAGGGAATCGTGCCAGATATTTTCTTCCACGTCTCGCCGCATTCTGTCCGTCACATTTCCGTTCTTCTCCATCCTGGACAGTATGACCGCCTGAAGCTGTTCCACGCTCATCTGTTCATAGGGCAGATCCGGAACCGGCGTCTCCAGAATGGTATGGGCAGTGCCGTCTTCTGCCGCGCTCTTCTCACAGGGTACCGGATCCATAAGGATCTCCGGAGAGATTTTCTCTTCACCGGTCGTTTCCAGAAATGCCTGATACCTCGCATCTATCGGTGCAAAGATATCCCCCTCACAGGAACTTAAGGTTATCTTCATGACGCCGTCCTGTATCTGAACACGCTCTCCACTGATCAGGCCGACATACTCCTGTCCTTCTGCGGCAAAAGAAAGCACTGCTTCCTGGTCCGCATTATTGACGGCCGCAATGAGTCCACCCCGCGCGAAGGCAAACTGTCCGGTCGTCAGAAAAAGCTCTCTGTAATCTCCCGACGCAAGGTCATTATAATATGCATAGATCCTTCCGAGCCTCGTGATCACACATAAGTATCTCTCTGACTGCTCATCATTCAATTTCGCTTCAAGATCGATATACGGCCGCAGAGAATCATCGGAGCCCCACTCCTTCCGGCCCTCGATCCCGAATTCACTCCCGTAGTAGATCGACGGGATACCGGGGAGTGCATAAAGTAGAATATACACCGGGAGATAATGAGCCTTGTTCCTCAGTTTTGTACAGATCCTCTCTACATCATGGTTGTCCGCAAAGTTGTAGAGCAGGCATTTCCCCGGATGGTTCAGCCCCATGTCCCGGATCCGTTTCACCGTATGTGCGATCTCAAAATAATTATGGTCATTGTGTCCTGAATACAGTGCTTTATGCAGGCTGTAATCGGTAACCGAATGGAGCATGGAGTCATTGACCCAGCGGGTATATTCCCCATGGATCACTTCGCCCATCAGCCAGAATTCCGGTTTTACCTCGTTCGCCAGGCGGCGAAGCATCTGCATAAAGCCAAAATCCAGCACATCTGCCGCATCAAGCCGGAGCCCGTCAATATCAAATTCCGACACCCACATCCGGATCGTACCGCATAAGTATTTCTGCACTTCACTGTTTCGCTGATTCAGCTTCACCAGAAGGTTAAAGCCGCCCCAGTTATCATAGGAGAACCCGTCGTTGTATTCATTGTTTCCCCAGAAATTAACATTGCAGAACCAGTCCCGGTAAGCCGAGTTCTCTCTGTTCTTTTTAAGATCCTGAAAAGCAAAGAAATCTCTCCCCACATGATTAAAAACTCCGTCCAGGATCACCCGGATGCCCTGCCTGTGGCATTCCGTAACAAAGTTCCTCAGATCATCATTTGTCCCGAGACGACTATCCAGTTTTCTGTAATCCGTTGTATCATATCCATGGCTGCCGGATTCAAACAAAGGACCGATATAGATGGCATTGCATCCCAGGTTTTTGATATGTCCGACCCATGGCAAAAGAGAATTCAACCTGTGAACCGGCTCCTTGTAATCGTTTGTCTTTGGTGCACCGGTAAGCCCCAAAGGATAAATATGATAAAATACTGCATTGTCATACCAGCTCATTGCATAACCTCCGCTCAATAATGTCGTTATCATATCACAAAAGCGCCATTACAGAAAGCAGTTTCTGAATTCTGGCCGAAGTTGTCACATGTAACCTCTTAAAACGAACAGGGAAGTCTCTTTCTTTCCTGGCCATGCACAATCCGACAGTCACCGTAAGGTACTTTTTTCTTTTCGATGGTTCTATTCATACCGTAAAAAGCTCTGCCGGTATCCGCCTCTCATTGTAAGGTGTCAATTTCCTCTCGGCAGCTCCGTGCATACCACAAAAGCTCTGCCGGTATCCGGCAGAGCTCAGATCATTTTCAGCTGACGCAGAGTCAAACAATTTATCTAAAAATATTTTATCCGAAATAATTTTCGATCATTGCCATCTCTTCAGAAGTTAATGTATTTCCAAAGGCTTCCATCACGGTCTTTTCGTAGGCTTCTTCTCTCTGATCTTCAGGCAGTGAAAAGACCGGGGAAAGATCGAGATTTCGAAAAACTTCCGTCACTTTATCTGCCAGATTATGCACTTTTGTTTTGGAAGATTTTCCGGCCTGTACCGTCTGCCTTGCCGAGTAAAGCCCGTACATTTCGGAATTTAAAAGAGACTGCGCTTCCGAAAGTGGAATAAGGCCTCCGGAATACATATCAAGCCCGAGGATCGCCATCAAGATATTACCTGTGGAGATGTACCATCTGCCGTCAAATTTTTCCGTCTGGAGTGTTAAAAGCCAGGTCGAGCCATTGACCTTGATCAGCGCAGCGACAGGATCTATTTTTTCGGCATTATCTGCGGCGGCATTCGTGCAGAGATTTTTCTGAACCATAAAAGTATAATATTTGTCCGTAACAACGATCGGCGGTATGAACGTACCATCGAAGGTGATATCCAGAT
>CACZPF010000010.1 GCA_902782975.1 uncultured Lachnospiraceae bacterium | reverse complement strand
AAATGTGGATACACTGCCTCTCGGCACGGGCATGTCTGTGTACGGTCCGGTGGGAACGGGCGTTCTGAGGGATTACTTTACCATTACCGACAGCAGCGGCAGGACCTATACGCAGCAGTACAATCCATATACGCTGATATTGAATGTGAATGGCGAGTACGAAGAGATGACCTGTGAAGCAGGCATGCTTCTTCCGGAGATCCTTGCGGACCTCACACTGGAGAACGGAACGGTGGTCAGATTCTGGTATGTGAATGTACCGGAGAACCCATGGGATCTGGCTTCCGACGTTATGCCGGAGGCGGACCTTACGCTTACGGCAGAATTCCAGGAACTGTATGAAATCGAATATGAGTTAGTGGAAATATCCGGCGGTGAAGAAATCCGGGGGAATGTTCTGAAGGCATGGCACGGGACAAACGGCACGGTGGAGATACCTGATCATGTGTCGATCCTGGGGAACGGCTTCCTCGCATCATCCGGTTCCGTCAATACCATCATAGTTGGTGATGAGCTGCGTCATATACAGGAAGGAGCTCTGACAGGATTTACGGGAACGATCGTTACAGACAGCGATTCCTATGCAGAGGACTGGGCTATCGATCATAATATTTCACTGGAATACAAAACCTACACTCTTTCCTTTATCACCGGCGGTGTATCCATCAGCAGCAGAGAAGCGGCATATAAGACGTCTGTAAGGCTTCCTGTGCCGGTCAGAGCAGGCTTTACCTTTGACGCGTGGTATTATGATCCTTATTTCAATGATCAGGTATATCTCGATGAGGATGATTATTTCATCATGCCATGCGAAGATGAGGTACTTTATGCAAAGTGGGTGGAAACGGAAAGCGAATACGTTCCCTATGACTGGGAAGAAAAAAATTGTACCATTACGATCAGGGATTATACAGGGGACGACAGTAATGTTGTGATTCCTGCAGAGATCAATGGCTGGCCGGTAATCGCTATTGCCGAAGGAGCCTTCAGAGGAGGACAGATTACAAGTATCGATACAGGAAATGTGGCCACGATCGGTGAAGGCGCCTTTGAAGACTGTACCTCATTGAGAACGATATCCCTTGGCAGTGTCACCGAGATAGGAAAAGAAGCATTCCGGGGCTGTACAGTCCTTCGCAGTGTCGACTTTGGAACTGCACTTGTTTCCATCGGACAGTCAGCTTTCTCGGGCTGCAGGGCACTGGGTTCTGTCGTAATTCCGGACAGTGTAACGGGTCTTGGATCCGGCACATTCTACGGGTGTACTTCTCTTAAGCACATTGAGACAGGAGCCGGCACTGCTTTCCTCGGTGTTTATGGAGCAGATGCTTTTAACGGCTGCACAGCTCTTCAGGAGGTCGTTGTTTCCGGATCCAATGCTGCATTTACATCAGTAGACGGAGTGGTGTTTGATAAAGCCAGAACTACGCTGATCTATTATCCGCCCTGCCGTCCCGGCAGCAGTTATACCATTCCTTCCGGCGTGACCCGTGTTGGTGAAAAAGCGTTCTTAAATGCTTTGAATCTGACATCAGTTGTTATTCCGGATACCGTTTCTGAAATCGGGGAAAGTGCGTTTATGGGAAGCGGCCTTACATCCGTGACGGCAGCAGGTGTAACATCCATAGGAAGCGGGGCATTCTTCGGATGTGGTTCCCTGGCTTCTGCGGATTTTGGAAATGTTCTGGTGTCTGTCGGTGAATTTGCTTTTGACGGCTGTACGGCTCTTACACAGATCCACCTTCCGGAGAGCACGGTGATCGCTGAGGATGCGTCTATATTCAGTGGATCGATCTATCTTGTTATCACCGGAAAGAACGGAAGCTGCGCTGAAGCCTATGCGCGGGCAAATGACATCTCCTTTACGGATCCGGATGCCGCAGAAGTGACGAGTCTGGCCCTTTCAGAGACACAGAAGGAAACTTCCCTTGGAGAGTCCTTTACGCTTTCGGCCGTGACTGACCAGGCAGGAGCTGCCGTTACCTGGTATTCCAGCAGCAACAGCATTGCCATGGTCGATGAAAACGGTACGGTATATGCCTTGAGAGGCGGTTATGCCAATATTACGGCAAGGACGGACAATGGTCTTCTGGCTTCCTGCAGAGTTCATGTGTCTGTACCGCTCGAGAGACTTGTTGCATATCCGGTAGCTCCTTTGCTTGTTGGTGATACGGCAGATGCCAGAATAGAGATGGTGCCGGAAAATCCGGATCCTGTGATTCTTACCTTCAGCAGCGAAGACGATCAGATCGTTTCAGTCGATCAGAATGGTACGCTCACGGCGAATAAAGTGGGACAGACGATAGTGCGGGTGGAGGCTTCGAACGGCGTATCGGCAGAGATTCCTGTCACCGTATATAAACCCGCCGAAGGACTTACCCTGACGATTCAGCCGGATTCGGTTCCGGCAGGCTTTGAAGATACCGTACTTCTGCCGGTCAATGGCTATAACAGCAGACAGCTTCAGGCTGAGATCACACCGTCGGATTCAACGTTTAAGGACTGCATATGGAGCAGCTCCGATAACGTTGTTGCGACCGTGGATGATAACGGTCTTGTAACGGCTTATCACACAGGTGAAGTGACCATTACAGCTTCCAGTAAGGATCCTTCAAATCTGCAGGAGTCTGTGACCTTTACGGTAGAGGCAGCGGATATTGCCGAAATAGCCGAGGTGGAGATCCTGGAAGCTCGTCTGGATGTGTATGAGGGATATGTCTTAAGATATCAGGTGACGGCAGGCGGCGAAGTATTAAAAGAGGGAAGAGACTATTATGCTTCCTGGGATTCTATCGATCATGCCGGCACCTATGAGCTGACGATCAGTGGAAACGGCAGATTTACCGGCAACGCTGTGCAGACCTTCGAGGTATCGCCGATTATTCCGGAGATTGTTCTGACCCCGCTCACATTTTTCTGGATTGATGATATTTCCGAGGGTAATATCGTGTACGATGTGACGCCGGATGTACCTTACAGTCTGGAGTATTTCAGAATAAATGAGAATGGAAACAGGATTTCTACCGGAACGGCTCCTTCCGGAAACGGGCTCTATGAGATCGTGGTCACAGCAGAGGAAACTGATTCAACAGCAGAGGCTTTGGAGAGTGCGATCGTTTATATCGCAGAGAGCGGTGTTCTGGATGTGTACGACAGCCTGTACCTGTCACCCGGTCAGTATGGAAGAATTCCGGTAAATGCCCGGTCGGTCATTGAAAGCTGTACGATTCCGAACGGGGGAAGTACGATCGCACAGAATGGTGATACGATTTCTAACGGGACAGATACGATCGTATATGGTGGCTATACGATCCCGGATGCGCCGGAAAGCTTTGAATATTCTTCATCCAATGAGAATGTGTTCACGGTGGACGCTTCCAGCGGTATGATCTACGCTGTGGGCACGGGTACGGCGATACTCACGGTAAGAGGAGAATACGACGACCGGTGGATCGGTACCTGCGAGATCCACGTGGAGGATACCGGGGTAGTGACCCTTCCATCTGCCCTGACAGAGGTAGAGGAGGAAGCCTTTGCCGGCAGCAGCGCAGTACGCCAGGTGATTGCAGGAGAGCAGACTGCAGTGATCGGCAGCAGAGCTTTTGCGGATATGACGAACCTTAAGACGGTCCGTCTGGGGAATGGCTCCGATGGCAGCGGGTCCCTTACCATAGCGGCAGATGCCTTTGAGGGAAGTAATCCCGTCATTCTCTGCCAGGAAGGCAGCAGCGCTGAAGCTTTTGCAGAAGAACATGGTCTGAAGGTCATGTTGTATAATTGATAAAAAAAGTCCCTTGCAGGGACGGAACAAGGCCACCGGCTAAGCCGGTGGCCTTGACTTTGGATCAGAATTCGATTACCAGAACTCGATTATCAGAACTCGATTATCAGAACTCGATTACCAGAACTCGATTACCGGAATTCGATTACCAGAACTCGATTGTCAGAATTCGATTATCGGAATTCGATTATCAGAATTCAATTTCTTTCAAATATCTTGACAGTGCGTCCTTCCAGTCGGGAAGCGGTGTAAAACCATGATCGATAAGCTTTTGCTTATCCAGACGGCTGTTAAAAGGCCTTGCCGCTTTGGAGATTCCGTATTCCGCCGTGGAGACAGGGCGGACGTTGAGGCGTTCCGGAGAATACTCGCTATGCCCCAGTTCAAAAGCCTGTCGGAAGATCTCTACCGCGAAATCATACCAGGAGATGTACCCGCCTTCATTTGTCGCATGATAGTAGCCGTACTTTTCGGTCATGATCATGTCGGCCAGAAGAACTGCCAGATCCAGCGTATAGGTCGGTGTGCCGATCTGGTCATTGACAACGGTCAGTTTGTCATGTGTTTTCCCGACATTCAGCATGGTACGGATAAAGTTCTTTCCGTTCTTCCCGAATACCCAGGCGATCCGGACGATAAAGAATTTTTCTACAAGTTCAGCAACGGCAAGTTCACCCTGTAATTTGGATTCTCCGTACACATTGAGAGGTTTGTAATCTTTACAGTCGGGGAGCCATGGCGTCTCACCCTGCCCGTCAAATACATAGTCCGTACTGATATAAACCATTTTGCAGGCCAGTTCTCTGGCAGCTTCGGCAATAAAGCGGGTGCCGGATTCATTGATCGCAAAAACCTTTGCTTTTTTGTCCTCGTCTTCTGCAAGATCCACAGCTGTCCAGGCGGCACAGTGAATAATGACATCAGGCTTTTCTTT
>CACZPF010000009.1 GCA_902782975.1 uncultured Lachnospiraceae bacterium | reverse complement strand
TTCGGTATCGTATATAACAAAGACATCCTGGCGGAAGCCGGCGTAGAAGCTTTCCCGCAGACTACCCAGGAACTGATCGATGCCTGCACAAAGATCACGGAAGCCGGCTACAAGCCTTTTACCACTGGTTTTTCAGAGTGGTGGGTGTTCAAACATGTAGCACAGCATTTCGTCAATGCAGCAGCTGAAAGCGCCGGAATCACCACAGCTGAGCTGATCACCAAATTTGAGAACGGCGAAGCAAAGGTTTCCGATTATCCGGAACTTTACAACAATTTCTTTGATTTCATCGACCTGGTTGTTGCCAATGGCGATGACAAGCCTCTCGAGACCGACCTTGCCGGCGAAGAAGCTGCTTTCGGAAACGGCGAAGCTGCCATGGTCTGCGGACAGGGCGCATGGATCGAAGCAGACGTTCTGGCTATCAATCCTGACCTGAACATCGGATTTGACGGCTATCCTGTTTCCGACAAGGCTGAGCAGTGCAAGGTGATCACAGGTTCCGACCAGGCTCTTCATGTATCCGCCGATTCTGCAAACCTTGACGCTGTTCTTCATTTTGTGAACTGGTGGTATACCTCTGAGTATGGCCAGAACTGGTTTACAGAAGTTGCAGGAGTTGTTCCTCCCATCGTATCGGATGCAGAGAGCACCTTTGAAGTAATCAACCAGGGTGCAGCTCATGTTGCGGAAGAAGGCGCTTACGACCTGTCCATCTGCCTGTCTACGGATGGATGGCATCAGACCTTTGGCCAGATCATGCAGGACTACATCGCCGGAACGACCGATAAGGATGCTACCTGCCAGGCGATCGAAGAAACATGGCCGACCATCGACGGAGCAGCCGCAGCAGAATGATCCTGCCGACAGATTTTCCATTCATGTATCGTAAACGACAGGTCTTTTGCTGTTTCCAGTAAAACTGAAAAAAAGAATTGAAAGGGGCGCTTCCGCAGAGCGGGAGCGCCCTTTAGCCCAAAACCACTACGGCCTTCCGCCTCCCGGCAGATCAGAAGTGAAACCAGGTTTCATACCTGTCTAGGATGTACCGCGCACGAAGGGTCAGAAAAGAGGAACTTATGAAATATACAGAAGGGTACTGGCTGCGTAAGGAAAGCGTACAGGCTTCCTTTGCCTCCCAGGCTTTTACGGTAAGGCCGATCGAAAACGGCATGCGCATCACCGCGCCCGAGAGGCCGATCCTTTCAAGAGCGGATGCTCTTGACCAGACTGTCCTCACGCTGGATTTTGTCAGCGCAGGACATAATGACATTGCCGTAACACTCTATCACGATATGGGATATGAATCCCATGATCCGCGCTTTACACTCCATGTACAGCCGGATCCTGTGGAAGTCTGCATCGATGATGAAAAAGCTGTCATGAAAGCAGGCGACATTACTGTAACTGTAGACCGGAAGACCTGCGCCTACCGCTTCGAGGCGGATGGAAAGCTCCTTACATCTGCAGGTTTCCGCAACACAGGTTACCTTCGTGTAAACAAACATCCCATGACTTTTGCCGCCGGCGACGGCTATTTTGAACGCACCTGGGATCCTTACATGCTGACAGAGCTTTCCATCAAGCCGACCGAATGCATCTACGGCTTCGGTGAACGCTTCACCCCCTTTGTCAAGAACGGGCAGACCGTCGAGATGTGGAATGAAGACGGAGGAACTGCTTCCACCATCAGCTACAAAAATATCCCCTTCTACATGACCAGCGAACATTACGGGATCTTTGTGGATTCTTCTGATCATGTATCCTTCGAATGCGCCAGTGAGAAGGTGGAATTTGTCAGCTTTACGGTTCCCGGCGAACAGCTTCGCTGGCATCTGTTCTATGGCAGAAAGCCGGCAGATATTATCGAATCCTACACTGCACTGACCGGACGTCCGGCCATGCTTCCGGCGTGGAGCTTCGGCCTGTGGCTTTCCACCTGCTTTAAGCCAAGCTATGATGAGGAAACCGTAACCGGCATGATCAAGGGCATGAAGCAGAGAAGCATTCCCCTCAGTGTCTTTCACTTTGACTGCTACTGGCTGCGTCCTCTGCACTGGTGTGATTTTGTCTGGGACGACAAACAGTTCCCGGATGTAGAAGGTATGCTTTCACGCTACCATGAATACGGGCTGAAGATCTGTGCGTGGATCAATCCCTACGTAGCTCAGGATACCGACATGTTCGAAGAAGGCAGGCGGGAAGGCTATTTCCTGATGCGCGCCGACGGTCATGGGATCAAGCAGGTGGACAACTGGCAGCCTGGTCTGGCTGTCGTGGACTTCACCAACCCGGCCGCCAGAGAATGGTATGCCGGCAAGGTACGCTCCCTTCTGGAAGCCGGGGTCGACTGCATCAAAACAGACTTCGGCGAGCGCATCCCTGTCGATGTCAAATACTTTGACGGTGCTGATCCCAGAGCCATGCACAATTATTACAGCATTCTCTACAATGAAACCGTCTACCGCGAGATCGAAAAAGTCCGCGGAAAGAACGAGGCCGTCCTCTTTGCGCGGTCTGCGACGGCAGGCTCTCAGCAGTTCCCTGTCCACTGGGGCGGCGACTGCTCTGCCACCTATGCCTCCATGGCGGAAACGCTCCGGGGCGGCTTAAGCTTCCTCTCCAGCGGGTTCGCTTACTGGAGCCACGATATTTCCGGATTCGAGGCGACCGCCACACCGGATCTGTACAAGAGATGGGTACAGTTCGGCCTCCTTTCTTCCCACAGCCGCCTCCACGGATCTGATACCTACCGTGTTCCCTGGGTGTTCGACGAAGAAGCCTGTGACGTTCTGCGTACCTTTGTCAATCTGAAATGCAAACTGATGCCCTATATCTACAGTCTCAGTCACGAGGCCCACGACAAGGGGACCCCGCTGATGCGGCCCATGTATTTTGAATTCCCGGAGGATCCCGGCTGCAGGAATCTGGATCTTCAGTATATGCTGGGGGACAGCCTGCTGGCGGCACCCATTTTCAATGATGAAGGAATCGGTGAATTCTATCTGCCCGAAGGTTATACCTGGACCAATATCCTGGATGGGGAAATGCTGGAAGGCGGCCGCTGGTACCGCCGCAAATATGACTACTTCCATATGCCTCTGTTCTTAAAGAGCGGCAGCATCCTGCCCATCGGCGCAGACGATCAGCATACCGTTTATGATTATACCGAAGGTCTGTCTGTTATGCTCATCTCGCCGGAAGAAGGACAGGAGATCAAACGTACTGTCTGGAGCCCGGACGGAGAAAAATCTCTGGAGATCACTGCCGTCTGTGAAGAGGGACAGCTTAAAATCACACCTTCTGTCGAACTGATCAAAGCATGGAAGACAGGCGGCACTATTGTGTGATATACTTATGTTATTCTATTCACACTTTATTACATATTTTATTACATATAATTAAGGAGGTTTTTTATCATGGCTGTTAATCGTTTTGTCCTCAATGGTATGTCTTTCCACGGTCACGGTGCGATTAAGGAGATTCCCGGCATCGTTGCTTCCAAAGGGTTTAAAAAGGCATTCGTCGCATCCGACCCGGATCTGGTAAAATTCGGCGTCACCGCCAAGGTCACTTCTCTTCTTGAAGAAAACGGAATCGCCTACGAAGTATACTCCAACATCAAACCCAATCCTACCATCCAGAATGTGCAGGAAGGCGTTGACGCATACAAGGCATCCGGCGCAGACTTTATGATCACCATCGGCGGCGGTTCCTCCATGGATACCGGCAAGGGAATCGGTATCATCGTCAACAATCCGGAATATTATGATGTACGTTCTCTGGAAGGTGTCGCACCGACTAAGAACCGTACCGTCTTTACCATCGCTGTTCCTACTACCGGCGGTACCGGAGCGGAATCCACCATCAACTACGTGATAACAGATGTTGAGAAGAAACGTAAATTCGTCTGTGTGGACCCCAATGACATCCCGGATGTTGCTGTCGTTGACCCGGATATGATGTCCTCCATGCCCAAAGGCCTTACCGCTTCCACCGGTATGGATGCTCTGACCCATGCCATCGAAGGCTATACCACAAAAGCTGCCTGGGCACTCTCCGACTGCCTGGACCTTGAGGCGATCAAGCTTATCGCAAAGAACCTGCGTGCCGCTGTTCAGAACGATCCTGACGGACGTGAAGGCATGGCTTTGGCCCAGTATGTGACCGCCATGGCATATTCCAACGTAGGACTTGGCATTGCCCACTCCATGGCTCACACTCTTGGTGCCGTTTATGATACACCACATGGTGTTGCATGCGCCATGATGCTTCCCATCGTTATGGAATTTAACAAAGAATATACC
>CACZPF010000008.1 GCA_902782975.1 uncultured Lachnospiraceae bacterium | reverse complement strand
TTCCTCCATGCCGGAAGGAAACTATTTTGAAAAACTGAATGTTGAGCTCAGCAGCCATTCCGGTTCGATCGATGTTTTCATGACAGGCGCTTATCAGTCATGGGAATATGCAACAGCAGGAAACCTGGAACCGCTGGAAAACTTTATTGATACGGATCTTACCAGCCCCGAGTGGAGGTATGATGATTTTATCCCCGCCGTTATCGACGCTCTTAAATGGGACTGCGTACCGGGACATTCAGTAGGAAGTGGTTCTCAGTGGGCTCTTCCGATGGGATGGGAAGTCAACATCCTTACCTACAACAAGAGAATCCTTGAAGAAAAAGGCATTGAGCCGCCCAAGACAGCAGAAGAGCTTCTCGAGGCAGCCAAGGCTCTGAAGGAATTCGACGGCAGCGGTACCTACGGCCTTGCAGTACGTGGTCTTCCGGACTGGGGAACCATTCATCCGGCATATATGTCCCTGTACTCCACCTGGGGCGCAAAGGATTTCGAGATTGAAGACGGCAAGCTGGTCAGCAAAGTAAACTCTCCGGAAGCTGTTGCCATGACCGAATACTGGGTAGACCTTGTTAAGAACGGCGGCGCTCCCCAGTGGGCAACCTATGGATGGGAAATGTGCGGTGCAGACCTTGGCGCCGGCAAGGCAGCCATGATGTGGGATGCTGACAGAGGCGGATATACCCAGAACACACCGGGATCCTCCAACGAAGCAGGAAACATGGCATTCGGCATGATCCCGTATCCGGAATCCGCTGGAAAGACCGAAGATGATATGAGATCCAACCTTTGGGTGTGGTCCATGGCTATGAACGCTGACTCTGCAAAGAAGGAAGCAGCATGGTACTTCATGCAGTACTTCACCAGCCCCGAATACATGGCATGGGCAGGTGTAGAGAAGGCTTGTACAGATACTCCTCGTACCTCTGTTCTTGAGAGCGAAGCATACAAAGAGTCTGTAGCCAATGCAGAAGGATACTATGAAGCATTCTCCAAAGTTTCTGAAAATGCAAGCATCTTCTTTACCGCTCAGCCGTACTTCACCGAGACAACGACCGAATGGGCCAAGACTCTTCAGAACCTTGTTACAACAGACAACTACAGCTCTGTACAGGAAGCAATGGATGAACTGAAAGAAACGATGGATGAACTTGTTTCTGATTTTGAAGTAGAATAAGGATCATTTTACATCAGTTTAAGAAACATGGATAATTTCGGGGGGGAAGACTTCTTCCCCCCCATTCTGACCTGTCTGAGAAAACATATGTACGAGGTGTAGAGATGACTGCAAAGAATAAGAGCAGCGCAAAATCAGAGCTGAATAAAGTGCCGTTTTCGACACGTGTGCGCCCATATTTGATCGTTGCGCCTTCACTGATCATCACGATCGGGATCATGGTTCCCTTTGTGATGGCTATCTGGTATTCGTTAACCAACTATTCTTTTAAACTTCCAACGCATAAATTTATCGGTATCGACAACTGGGTTAAAATGCTCGGGGATTCCTCTTTCTGGAATGCAGTAAAAATATCACTCCTGTACGGCGTTATCTCCACTGCGGTCGAAATGCTGCTGGGGCTTGGCGTCGCCATCCTGCTTAATAATTTGAATAATGGTCTGTCGAGAGTACTTCGTGTTCTTCTGGTTTTCCCGCTGATGGTCGCTCCTGTAACGGCGACGATCATCTGGCAGCTGATGTTGAACAGTTCTGTAGGTATTGTAGAGAAGCTTCTGAATATATTTGGTGTCTATAACTTTCCGTGGGCGGCAGCTCCCGGAACAGCTCTGATGACGGTTATCCTGATCGATGTATGGATCAATACCGCTTTCGTAATTCTGCTGGTCCTGGCTGGTCTTCAGTCACTTCCAAAGTCTCCGTTTGAATCAGCAAAAATCGATGGTGGAAGTGCATGGTTCAATTTTGTTAATCTGACCCTTCCCATGCTGAAGCCGAGCCTTTATATCGCTCTGCTGTTCCGTCTGATGGCAGCTCTTCAGGAATATGCAGTCATTTTTGCTCTGACCAAAGGAGGCCCCGGAGATTCACTGATGTCTCTTTCTCTGACGGCCTATCAGAAGGGATTCAAGTTCCAGAAATTCGGAGCCGCGATCCCCTATATCCTGATCCTCTGGCTGATCATTAATATTGCCGCCAAACGAATCGTAAATCTGCAGCGTACAGCCCAGAAACGGGCCTCCGGTGCGGACGAGTAAAGGAGGGAAGAGCAATGAAGAATAGACGGGGATTAAATATCCTGATGAATATCCTGCTGATCCTGTATGCTGTTTTTGCACTCTTCCCGATTCTCTGGATGGTGCTTATCTCTTTCAAATCAGATACGGAAGTGTTTACGACGACATTTGTCTTTAACCCGACCCTTGCAAACTATCGGGAGGTACTGCTTCGTTCGGACTATATCCGGTATATCCGTGACAGTGTCATTGTTGCGGGCGGCGCGGTTCTGGTATCCATCATCGTAGGTGTGCCTGCGGCCTATGCCCTGGCAAGATACAATTTCCCGCGGAAGGAAGAGCTGGCCTTCCAGATCCTTTCCTACAAATTCGCTCCGGAGATCCTGGTTGTGCTTCCTCTGTTCATGATCTATCAGAAACTGGGTCTGTACGACAGTTATGTAGGCCTGATCTGGGTATATCAGCTGATCTCTCTGCCGCTTCTGATCTGGGTCGTCCGGGGATATTTTGAAGATATCTCGGTGGAAATTGAATATGCAGCGCAGGTGGACGGCTACAGCTGGTATCAGATATTCTTTAAAATGCTTGTTCCTCTGATCAAGCCGGGTCTTGTATCTTCTGCCCTTCTTGCGTTTATTTTTGCCTGGAACTGCTTTACCTTCCCGCTGATCCTTTCCAGCAACAAGGTATATCCGGTAACTGTTGCGATCATGAAGTATCTGGGAACCGACAGCGCGCATTATGGTCAGCTTGCGGTTGCTTCCACAGTATCCGCATTACCTGCAATGATCTTTGCTCTTTGCATCCAGAAGCATCTTGTCCGTGGACTTAGCTTCGGTGCCGTGAAAGGATAAGGAGAAGATATGGCAAAAATACAGCTTGAGAATGTAAAAAAAGCGTTTGGAAAAGTCCAGGCGCTTGATGGGATCACACTGGAAGTGAAGGACAAAGAATTTTTTGTTCTTTTCGGACCTGCGGGTGCCGGAAAAACGACCATTTTGAACTGTATCGCAGGAATCATGATGCCGGAAGAGGGCGTGATTAAATTTGACGATCAGGTTATGAACCTGATCGATTCGGCGCACCGAAATGTTGCGATGGTGTTTGAAAATTATGCCCTGTATCCGCAGATGACGGTATATGACAACATGGCTTCCGCTTTAAGAAGCAAGCTATACCGCAAGGATGAATCCGAGATCAAGGAAAGAATTCAGTGGGCGGCCAGGATCATGAAGATGGAAAACCTTCTGGAGCGTCTGCCGAGCCAGCTTTCCAACGGGCAGAAGCAGAGAGTGGCCATGGGACGCGCCCTCGTCCGTACGCCGAATGTGTTCCTGATGGATGAGCCGCTGGCACATCTGGATGCGAAACTTCGCAACGCCATGCGTACAGAACTAAAAGAAATGCAGGCAAATCTCGGGTCTACCTGTATCTACGTAACGCATGACTTTATGGAAGCGATGGCCCTCGGAGACCGGATCGCCATTATCAAAGAAGGGAAGATCGTCCAGATCGGCAACGGCGATGAAATCTACTACATGCCCTGCAATGAGTTTACCGCCCAGCTGATGGGCGATCCGGAGATCAATATTATCGATGCGGACATCTCTGGTTCTGAAGACGGTTATTCGGCCGGTTTCCGGGTTAAAGGAGAAAAAGTAACCTATGCTCTTCCGAAGGACGCAGGGGTCTATACGAAGATCAGAGAGCTTAACCTTACCAGGGCGGATATCGGTATCCGTCCACAGCATGTAAAATATTCTTTTGAGCCGAAGGAAGGATATTTTAAAGCGACTGTATACAGTTATGAGAGTATCGGCAATAAATCGGTGATCGTCGTGGATTGTGGAGACGACGCAAATTCCCAGCTTCGCATGATCGCGCCTAACGGACTCAGCATCGCGATCGACAGTGATATTTATATTCATTTAGAGATGGAGCATGCGATCTTATTTGGCTCGGATACAAAAGAATATATTGTTCGGTACGATGAGGCAAACTATATCGCGCTCGCTGCCTCGCAGGAGGAAAAATAATGGCTGGTTTAACATTGAATCATCTTTATAAAAGATATGACAATTCCGGTAAGAAGAAAAAGATAAAGAATGATTTTGCCGTAAAGGATCTGAACCTGGTGTGTGAGCAGGGAGAATTTATTGCTCTTCTGGGTCCTTCCGGATGTGGAAAAACAACCACCCTGCGTATGATCGCCGGACTGGAAGAAATAACGGACGGTGAGATTTATATCGGCGAACGTCTGGTCAACAATCTTCATCCCAAAGACAGAAATATCGGCCTGGCCTTTGAGGACTATGCCATGTATCCGCCGTTAAATGTATACGGCAATGTAGCCTTTAACCTGAGGGCAAAGGGTGTGGATAAGAACGAGATCGACAGGAGAGTCCGCGAGATAGCGCCTCTTATGCAGATCGATGACCTGCTCGACAAAATGCCCGTAAAGCTTTCAGGCGGACAGAAACAGCGTGTGAATATCGCAAGAGCGATCATCCGGGAGCCGGAACTTATGCTGATGGACGAGCCGCTGTCCCATCTGGACGGGAAAGCGCGCCAGGCCATGCGTACGGAGATCAAGCGTCTGATCAACAAGATCAAATGTACGACAGTCTATGTTACCCATGATCAGCTGGAAGCGATGTCGCTGGCGGACAAGATCGCCATCATTAACTTTGGTGTGCTGCAGCAGTTCGGAACACCGGCGGAGGTCTATGATGATCCGGTCAACGAGTTTGTTGCTTCCTTTATCGGTGAACCCCCGATGAACATTCTGGAAACGACCATTATCAATAAGGGCGGAACCTTCTTCTTTACATTCCAGAATTCCAACTTGCAGATCACGGTCCCGAAGAGGTACTACAGTGTGGTCAGTGACGGATTCCGCTGTAAGATGGGCGTTCGTCCGATGGATGTTCTGGTCGGCGGGGCGGATTCCGAAGGCACCCCGGAGGAGATCGCGACCTTCGAGAATCTCGGAGATGAGAGAAGGATCGGTATCCATGTCGGCGACGTATTATTGATGCTGATCACCGAGGATGAAAAACGCTACAGACGGGGCGATATTATCAAGCTGGAAGTGCGCGGTGAAAAAACGCATCTGTTCGATATCAATACCGGTGACCGTATACGCGAGAAAAACTGACTCAGGAGGTAACAAGATGGATACTTTATTAAACGTTGCTTCCGTAGCAATCCTTCTGCTTTTGTTATGGCAGGTCTGGGGTTCTATCTGGAATATCATCTCCATCGTATGGAGTTTGTTTAAGGATTGAAAAAAGAAGAATAAGGAGACAGGGGACGGTTCTCTGTCTCCTTTTTTCTGTTAAGGAGACAGAGAACCGTCCCCTGTCTCCTCTGAAAATCAGCTTGACAAAAATCTGCTTTCGTGTATTATATACATATACCCATATGGGTATAAACACTTCGGATAAAATAGTTAACCAGCATATAACTCAATACAAATCTGTGCCGGGATCAGATCGAAAACCGGAGAAAGGAAATAAATTATGAAAAAGGCGATTGTTTTTTCTCTTATTGGAGGTTTTGTACTTGGAAAAGCCGGCTCTGCCATCTTTGGCAGCAAGACTGCAAAAAAGGTTTACACCACGCTCACGACAGGTGCATTCATCGTCAAAGACTCTGTGATGGAA
>CACZPF010000007.1 GCA_902782975.1 uncultured Lachnospiraceae bacterium | reverse complement strand
TCCCCGTCGAGCCGGGTGATCGCATTCTGGATCTTTGCGCCGCTCCCGGAGGGAAGGCTACTGCCCTCGGAGCTGCCTTAAAGGGATCGGGGCTTTTATTTGCCAACGATATCAGCACTTCAAGAGCCAGAGCTCTTCTTCGAAATCTGGAACTGTTCGGGATCTCTGATCTTCTGGTCGCCGACATGGATCCCAGGGACCTGCCGGAGCGGTATACCGGTTTTTTTGATAAAATCATGCTGGATGCCCCCTGCTCAGGGGAAGGAATGTTTCGAAAGGATGATAACCTGGCCAGAGACTGGTCGCCCGAAAAAGTAGCTTCTCTCTGCGTGATCCAGCGCTCCCTCATCCTGCAGGCAGCCGACATGCTGCGTCCCGGAGGAATGATGATGTATTCCACCTGTACCTTTGAAACCGTCGAAAATGAGGATGTGATCCGGCATCTTCTAAAAGAACGCCCGGATATGGAGCTCCTTCCGCTTCCGTCCTACGAAGGTTTCCGCCCGGGCTTCAGCATTCCCGGGGAGGAATTTCCTGTTTCCCGATGCGTCCGCATCTTCCCGCACTGTATGGATGCGGAAGGGCATTTTATGGCTCTTCTGCGGAAAAAAGGAGCCTCCTTTTCCGGCAGTGTCTCTTCGTACCCGAAGCCGGCAAAGGAGGCTGCAAAACCTGTTTTTGAATTCTTCCTGGAAATCGGCCTTTCTTCCCTTGGCGGAAAGCCGATCGACCCTTCCCGGATCTTTATCCGTGCAGATAAAGCTTATTATCTCCCGCCTGTTCTTCCGGATGTAAAAGGCCTGTCCTTCCTGCGCCTTGGCCTTTATCTGGGCGAGTTAAAGAAAAACCGCTTCGAACCATCCGAGCCTCTTGCTCTGGCTGTAAGGAAAGGAGAAGCCGCCCGCACCATCGATCTGCATCCGGAGGACCCTCGTCTTCTCCGGTATCTGAAAGGGGAGACCCTTTCCATCCTTCCGGAAGAAGCGCCGGCCTCAAAAGGCTGGCACCTGCTGACCGTTTCAGGATATCCCCTTGGGTTCGGAAAGCTTGTCAATGGCACATTTAAGAACAAATATCCTGCCGGATGGCGTCTGTCGTAATTCCGATGGCCTTTCCAAGTGCAAAGGAATAGATCCAGATCTCTCTCACAGGTTTTCCCGTCAACCGGGTAAGCGCTGCCGCATAACTTTTCAGCTGCCCGCTGTAACGGGCGGCAAGGAGAGATTCTTCGCCTTCATGGATGCGGTCTGTTTTATAGTCTGCCAGAACAAGGCCGTCGCCATCCGGAAAACAGGCGTCGATCACCCCCTGCACCAGGATCGATGTCCCTGCCTGCCAGCCGGGATAAATCTCCCCTGCATCCTGCGTCATCATAAACGGCTGTTCCCGCAAAAGGATCCCCTTCTGAAACGCATCACGCATGCGGTGTCCCAGCGGACTTTCAAGAAATACACGGATATCCTTCCTGTGGATCTGCCGGCTGTCTTCCGGCGTCAGTTTTCTGTCTCTTACAAGGCGCTCTATCTGATTCCGGATGGCTTCATCAGAATCTGCCGCGGTGTAATCCAGGCATTCCATCAGGCGGTGGTAGGCGGTGCCTCGGAATGCACCGCCGATATGCCCTCCTTCCGGACTTTCCACGCCTTCTTCCGCCCGGATGAAGCGGGGGACCGGCATGTCCTCTTCATAAGAAGGCATGATGGCATATTCCTCTTCCTCCTCATCCGTCCGGCGGAGCTTTTTCAGATCAGATACGCTCACTTTTTCCGGGATCTCCGAGAGGAAGCTGCATGGATAGACAAATTCAAACCGCCTCTGTATCTCACGGCGTATCTGTTCGTCGCCGGTCCCGGCAGAATGAAGGATGACCTGCCTCTTCATCTCCTGGGCGGCCATCATGTCCAGTTCTTCTGAAGCCACGTCCTCTGTCCGTATTATCCGGACATCAAATTCGGACGCATCCTCATAAAGCAGCGGATTATGCCCGACCGCCAGGGTAAATGGCTGAAGAAGCGGCTCCATACAACGATGTCCGGAAAGAGCAGGCAGAATAAAATCCCACCAGCATCTTGCCTTCTGCCGTACGCCGAGGGGCAGAAGGTCTCTGTCCCTGCCGGCATACCGGGCAGCGCTCTGCAGGCTTTTGTCCGGATCCTTCAGCGTTCCCGTCAGGATCAGCTTTTCCTTCGCCCTTGTCAGCGCCACATAAAGAACTCTTAGCTCTTCTCCGAGTGTTTCTTTATAAAGGACCCGGCCGATCAGGGATTTCTGAATGGTTCTGGTTTTCAGGCGTCTTTCAGGAAAGACAGCACTTACGGCTGCCCCCCACTCGGGGTGGAGAAGCATAGGCGCATGAATATCCATCATATTGATCGCTTTTCCCATGCCGCAGACAAATACGACAGGGAACTCCAGACCCTTGCTTTTATGGATCGTCATCAGACGGACCGACCCGCTCCCTGCATCCGCAAGGTTGACCTCACCGAAATCCACCTCATACTCGTGAAGATCTTCTATATAGCGGATAAAATTAAACAGTCCACGGTAGCTGGTCTTTTCATAGGTCCGGGCTTTTTCCATCAGCATGGAAAGATTGGCACTCCTTCTTTCACCGTCAGGCATAGTCCGGACTATGGTTTCATACCCGGTCCGGGACAGGATCCGGGCGATCAGCTGATGAACCGGAGTATAGGCTGCCATCCGCCGGAACTCCTCCAGCGTATCCGAAAAAGCACGGATTTTTTCATACAGAGCATATCTTGCCTCCGGATCTGTCAGTAAAACGCCGGCAGAACCAGATCCTCCCTTATCATCCGGGGCGCGTCCGGAAGAACCGTCTGTCCCGGGACACGGTCCTCTTTCCAGAAAACGCCGAAGGCTGTCATAATAGAGCCCGTCCGGGTTTTCTGCCCGGATGATTCCCATCTCCTCTGCAGAACACCGGACCATCGGAGACCTTAAGACGCCGATCAGGGGAATATCCTGTCTGGGATTATCCACGATCTTCAGATAGTTGAGAACGGCCGTCACTTCCAGCGCCGAAAAATAGCCCGTCCTCGATGCAGTATAGGAGGGAATTCCCTTAGATGAAAATACCTCCGTAAATTCTTCCGCCCATCCAGCCGCACTTCGAAGAAGAATCACGATATCTCTGTATTCGACCCCGCGATAGGCCGAAAGATCTTTATCCCACACCTTTTCCCTGCCGATCATTTCCCGGATCCGCCGGGCGACGGCAAGTGCCTCCATCTGTCTTGCAGTTTTTTCCGGATCCTTCCTGCCGCTGTCATCCTTCTCGGGAATCAGGAGAACCTCTGTCCTGGAAAAAGACGGATCGGCTCCTTCCGGATAAACAGCTCCCGGATACAGGGCCGCATCCTCATCGTAAGTAATCCCGCCCAGGTCTTCTCCCATCAGCTGCCGGAAAAGATAATTCACCCCGGTAAGGACCTCTGCCCGGCTGCGGAAATTCCTGTGAAGGTCGATCCTCTGTTCACGGATGGGCTGAGGCTGTTTCCAGTCTTCCTGTCTGTCAGAATGAACCGGCATTTCTTCGTCCGGCCCGCATTTTTTGAAGCGGTGATATTTCTCCATGAACAGTTCCGGCCTTGCCAGGCGGAACCGGTAGATACTCTGTTTGACATCTCCCACCATAAAGGTGTTGCTCACTTCTTTTGCCCAGCCGGATACGCAGTTCATGATGGTTTCCTGCACCAGGTTGCTGTCCTGATATTCATCCACCATCACTTCGTCAAACTTTAAGGAGAGTTCCCGGGACGCCTCACTGGGAATATAAGCCGGCCCTTCTCCTGGATTTTCTTTTAGCAGGATCTGAAGGGTTAAATGCTCAAGATCCGAAAAATCCATAATATTCTTCTCTTTTTTCACCTGATCCAGCATCTCCCGGAATTCTCTGGTCAGCCTGACAAGTACTCCAAGAGGTTCCCTGCAGGCCATGGATGCCTTGAGTACATTCTCCGGCGGTTCCGGAAAATACCGCTCCGCCATATCCGAAATCTTTGCCTTCGCATCTCCCCAGAGATCCTTAACCTGCTCCCGAAGAGTATCCCGGACACCGGAATCCTTTTTGGAGGATAATGTCGGATTTTTATGATTGCACAGAAGAAGGAAGACTGCGTCGTAATCCTTCTTTTCAACTGCCTTCTTCAGGTCGTTCAGATAAAGCAGATGCTGCTGCAGCGCATCCTCGTACATATAGGGACCATCAGCCTCCCTGCAGAGTGCAATGGCATCCGCTGTCAGATCTGCGGAATCCTCGATATCTTCTGCAGCCATCTCCCACAGCAGCCGGATGACTGGCATGGAAAAGAATTCCTCCTGTGTATCTGCTTCATAATTCCGGATGCACTGATCGAGCCAGGCATCCGGGTGCGGATCACTCATGGCCATCTCGTACAGAGACAGGATCAGCCGGATCACGGCTTCGTCCGTTTTTTCCGGACAGAAGCATTCCACAAAGTTATGGAATTCCTCTTCTTCGCTCTGATAGTGGTTTTCCATCAGTCTGTTCGCCACTTCCCCTTTGATCATGGTCATTTCGCCTTCATCCGCAATGCGGCAGGCAGGATCCAGATCGATCAGATGGAAATAATTTTTCAGGACCCAGGCGCAGAAGCCATGGATCGTATTGATCTGGGCAGTATGAACCAGGGCCATCTGCCTTTCCAGATGTGCATTTCCGGGATTCTCTTTGATGGCTGCCTCCAGAGCCTCCTGGATACGGGTCTTCATCTCGGCCGCCGCTGCTCTGGTAAACGTCATGATCAGCATCCGGTCTATATCCACCGGATGTTCGGGATCCAGCATTTTTCTGAGGATACGTTCTACCAGCACCGCTGTTTTCCCGGATCCCGCGGCGGCACTTACCAGAATACTCTTATTGCGGAGGCGGATCACCTGCATCTGTTCCTCTGTCCATTTAACTGCCATGCACTTCATCCTCCATCTGTTTCCAAATTTCGTTCCGGTCCGTTTTTTCCAGCGTCCGGAATGTGCACCCTGGAAGCCGTCTGTCAAACCCGCAGGATTCACTGTAGGGACAGTAAGTACAGGCTGTCAGGTCATCCATCTTAAAGGGTGAAAGTGCCGCATCCCCTTCAAGGATTTTCTGTTTCAGGTTTTCCACCTTGTTTCTTACAAACTCTTCCAGTATCTTAAACTGTTCCTGGGAAGCCACGGAGGAATCCGCATAAAAGGTACCGTCTTTTTTAAACCGTACAGGAAGTGTTGCCGTGGTACTGTCCATTTTGCGCACGATCACCGGGTCATCCTTTACAAGTCCGTTCAGCTTCAGCCTGCTGATCAGCTTTTCCTTTACTTTCTCGTCCGATATACTCATGGATTCTTCGATCAGCGGATCCCTGATATGGCAGTAAAAAATCCCGGCAGGAACAATGATTTTGTCCGGATGCTTCTTTTGTTCCGTCCTGAGCGCTCCTTCCAGGTAGATCGCCAGCTGAAGCTGAAGGCCGTGATATATCCTGCTCATATCAAAGGTGGTGCTGCCTGTCTTATAATCCATGACATTCACATAAACGTACCCTTTTTCCTCCAGCACGTCCATCCGGTCGATCCTCCCGCCCGAAAGAGATACTTCAAACCCTTCCGGCCGGAACTCTCCATTTTTCAGCTGCTGCTGCAGCGCCCATGCCGTTCTTTTCAGAAGCCTTCCTGCTCTTATCTTCTGATAGGCATTGCGGGCACTGCTGTGAAGGATCCGCATTCCTTCCACTGCTTTTTCCAGACATTCATCTGCCAGAGAATCTCTCTGGCTGTCTGTCATGACCTTCCACGAAAGGTTTCTTTCCTGCACCTCCCAGGCAAATTTTTCCAGTGCATCATGCATGATATTGCCCAGATCCATAGCTTTAAATTCAAATTCCAGGCGCTCTGTCAGCTTCAGGCCATACCGCAGATAATGAGCATAAGCACAGGATGCGAACCTTTCAAGCCTGGTCGCTCCTCCCTCCATTACTTTCCCGTAGAGTGCTGCCGCGACGGCCTTGCTGATCTCATCCACCGGCTTTTTATACAGAGCATCGTCCAGCAGGTCCCGAACCACAGGCCTGTACGCCGGCATGTTCTGATACCAGCGGTAAAGCTCCAGAAGCACCGGATCCGGATGATTTGTTTCGAACTTTTCCAGACGCCGTAGCATCTCATAGATCCCTGCATCCGGAGTTTCCGCCCGGAAGCCCTCTTCTTTACCGGGCAGACAAACCGTGATCTCCGGAAACATTTTTTCGATCGTACCCACCAGAAAAGCGCTCATTCTGGCATTTCCCTGATTGTCCGAGAGAGACCACGACAGGATCAGATGATCGGACGGCTTTGTCAGATTCAGATACAGATAAAACCTCTGCATCGCCATCTGTTCCCGCGAATCCGGTGCCAGATGAATTCCTTCCTTCGTAAAGAATTCCCGGTCCATATCCCCGAGGAGGCCGCTTCCCGAAGCTGCCCTGGGAATATTCCCTTCGTTGACGCCCACAAAAAACAGAGCCTTAACATCTTTGAGACGGGTCCTCTCCATGTCTCCCACCAGCACCTGGTCCTGTCCGGGCGGGATCAGGGCTACCTTTGCCTTGGCAAGCCCCGTATCCAGGATCTCCAGAAACCCTTCACGGCTGATCGGTTCATTTCCGAGGATCGACGCCATCTCATCCAGAATATGCACAATGATGCCGTAGATCTGGTGATATTCCTTCTCCATCGCCGCATTCTGCTGCCGATGAAACTCTTCCTCCTGCGCCTTCAGTTTTTCATAGATATGGCATTTTATGATAAACCCGTAGATCGTCCGGCAGTAATCCAGAACGGTTTTGCCGCCTCCCAGCAGGCCGAGGCGAAAATCTCTCACCTCATCCAGGAATTTCATCCGAAGGCGGTTCAGGTCTGCAAGTTCTTCCTCCGTCTGTCCCCTCAGGAGATATGTCCACTCCTCATCCCACCGTGAAAAGGACGTGATTCCTGCGGCTTTTACGTAGTTCTCCAGAAGATCGGCCTCGTCTCTTCCGATATCTGAAAGATCACACCTCAGATACCGGAATACACCCTGATAGGAAAAACCGGTTTTCACCATATGAAGGGAAGACCGGATAAATTCTACAAAAGGATTCATCAGAACACTGTGTGTCTCATCAATAAAAACAGGGATACCGGCTTTTAAAAAAATGTTTCTGGCAACGGAAGAATATTCTTCCATATTTCCGGTAATCACGGCGATCTGTCCGTACTTTAAGTTCTCCTTGCGCACCAGACGGGCGATCCTGCGGACCACTTCCTCCATCTCCTGTACCGGACTTCCGGCACAGAAAAGGTCGATCTCCTCCGGTTTTTTCTGATAAGGAGGGCATCCTCTATACCGGAAGAGGTTTTCCTCGAGATACTTAAGGGAATCCGACCTCCCGAATCTTGTTCTTGAAGAATGAAAAAGAAGGATAGGTTCTTCCTCCTCCTTTGCGATTTTCCGCAGAGACCAGATCATGTCCCGGCTCATCTTAAATAGAAGAGATCCGCCTTTTAGCGATCCCATCTCTTCTGCATTCATGGTCACCGTGACATATACTTTATCCGCCATGCCCAGGAGTACCTCAAGGACATTCAGCTGTACAGGTGTAAACCCTGTAAACCCGTCCAGCAGGATCACGCTGTGACGGATCCGCTCTGAAGACGGAAGGACCTCAGCCAGACGGTCCATGGTCTCCTCTCCTGTCATATAATGGCCGGACAGAAAAGCACAGAAGGCAGCATACAGCTTCTCCACATCCCGCAGTTTATAAGATAAAAGCGAATCCTCCGGTACTTTTTCCAGCATCTCCTTCAGTTCCTCCGGCCGGATATCGTACTGCATCAGCTCGGAGATCAGGGATTTTACTTCATCAAGTATACCGGGTTTCTCCATCTGACTGCCAAGATAGGGAAGGGTATCCTTAAGACGCGCTCCGATTTTACGCAGGACCATGGTTTTTCCCATATCGGACAAAAGATCCAGATCATCACCACCTGTCTCCTCAAAAACCCGGTAGGAAAGCCGCAGGAAACTCAGAACATCGATATTCAGGATTCCTCCGGAAGGACTCATCTCTACGACCGTTTTCTGGGTGCGCATGGTGAACTGCTCAGGCACAAGAATGTAATATCTTTTTTCCGGAAAACAAGCAGCCTCTTCCAGAATTTTCGTATAAGCCAGGTGGGATTTGCCAGTCCCGCTGCCTCCCACGATCAGCTGCAATGACATAAAAACCTCCTCCCAAAACGAAGTTTTGTACTCTGACTTAATGACCACCGGATGACTATTTTGCAGCCACGTCTGCAAAAAGCGCATCCGTGGGCAAAATATGTCTCCTCATCGGGACCGATTTTGTATTGCCGGTACTGTTATTTTGTACATCTTCGCCGGATCCGCTTCAGTTCTTCCGGTGTAAAGACATAATTCCTGTTGCAGAAATGACAGTTGAGCTCCACGTCTTTACCATCCGCGATCATTTCGTCCAGATCTTTTCTGCCGATACTGATCAAAGCCTTTTCCACCCGGTCCCTGCTGCAGTTGCAGTAAAACTGCGCAGGCAGTTCATCACTGATCTCCAGATCAAATCCGTCCAGCACAGTATGCAGCAGATATTCCGGGGTATTCTCCACCAGCAGAAGACTTGTGACAGAAGAGATCTTCGCCACATTCTCTTCCAGCCTGGCGATCACCTTCTCCTCCGCAAACGGCATCAGCTGAACAATAAATCCGCCGGCACGGCTCACGGTATTGTCCTTATTCATCAGGACTCCCAGGCCTACGGCCGAAGCCACCTGCTCACTGGTCACAAAGTAGTAGGTCAGGTCGTCACCTATCTCTCCCGTTTGAAGGTCTACCTGCCCACTGTAAGGCTCTTTAAGGCCCATATCTTTAATGACCTGAAGATACCCCTGCCCGATTGCTCCGCCTACATCCAGCTTACCTTTCGGACTGGGCGGAAGCATGACATCCGGATGATTGACATATCCTTTGACCCGTCCCCTGGAGTCTGCAGTCACAGTGATTCCTTCGATGGGTCCGTCCCCCCGGATCTGAATCGTCAGAATGTCCTTTTCGCCTTTCATCATGACGCCCATCATGGCGCCGCCTGTCAGCAGCCGCCCAAGAGCCGCAGTTGCTACCGGGCTGGTATTGTGACGTTCCCGGGCTGTCTCCACCACATCCCTTGTAACTGCAGCAAAAGCCCGTATCTGCTGGCCTGCCGCCATCGCCCGTAAAATCTTATCTCCCATAATGTTCTGTATTCCTCTCTTTATCATTGCTC
>CACZPF010000006.1 GCA_902782975.1 uncultured Lachnospiraceae bacterium | reverse complement strand
TCTATGCAATACTTGATGGAACCGTAGAGGTGTGACTGTCTTACCTGCGATAGAGATCTTTCCTCTCCAGTTCCTTGACTTTTTTTACAGGGACTTACACAGACCCACCGCCAGCCGCTCCTACAATATCGTTAAAGGCGTCGTAAAGCGAAAAGGAAAGTGACCTGGTAAAAAATAACCTTCCCCGGGAAAACACTCCGGGACAAAGAGCATAAAACGCTAGGAGAAGATCCTTCGCCCTACGCTTTTTTTGTTTCCAGGCTGGCAGTTACCAGACACAAACAAAGGACCGTTTACAATAAAATGGCGTTATAATCTTTATTGTTTAATTCGTTTTTTTGTAGTATGTTAAAGGAACAGCTTCTTTTTAGCCGTATTTCTATAATGGTGGTGAGCTATGAAATGAAAACTGGATTTAATAGTTCGATTGTTCAGAAAAATAACAGGCTTCTTGTGCTTCGGGAATTGTTGAAGCATAAGGATATTACAAGAGTGCAGCTGGCTCAGAAACTGGGTCTGCAAAAAAGTACCATAACAAACATTATCAACGAATTTGTTTCTTTGGGTATTGTTGTTCCTCCGTCTGAAGAGAATGTAAGAAAGCGCGGGGAATATATTAAGCTCGATCTTTCTGATATGTTTTTTCTATCCCTTGGCATTACGAGAAGGGATTACCAGCTTGCAGTCTTTACTTTGGACGGCCAGGTGAAGGAAACATATACAACTTCATTTAGTGGAACACTTCAGAGTGCAGTAGACTCATTTAAAAACAGGGCAAAAGAGCTCCAGAGCAAATACGGGAAAAAGAATGTAATAGGTGTTATTCTTGCTGTTCCGGGACCTTTCATGATTGACAGAGCCACAGGCGAAGAAACCTTTGCCGTTTCGCATTTTGGGGAGTTTAATCGGATCAATATCCGGGAGGAGCTTGAAACAGCGCTTGAACAAAAAATATTAATGGTTCATGATGCTAAACTCTCAGCTTATGCAGAATGGATCAATGCGCCGGAGGCCAAAAACGATCCAGGATTAAGTCTTATAGTGATTCGATCCAGAGGATATGGAGTCGGCGGCGGAATGGTGGTGAATGGCCGCATTGTAGAAGGCCAGTTAGGGGTTGCCGGAGAAATCGGCTATATGGGTATGAATTACAATGACCACAAGGGCGATAAGGGCGATTTTGAAGCCTGTGCGGGAACCGACAGTGCGGTAGATTATATGCGGGAGAGGCTTTTTGAATTTCCCGATACCGAATTGAATGAAAACAGTTCTTATGGGGATATTCTCAGAGCCTACTCAAAAGGAGATGAACTTGCGACGTGGGCGATAAATAAAATGGCTTGGATGCTTGCCTATGGGATTTCAGGTCTGGCTTACATAATAAATCCGGATTGTATCGTCCTGGGCCCGGATTATCCAAAAGATGAGCGGTTTATAAATGAAGTCAAAAAAAATATTGAGAAGAGAACTCACCCACTGATCACACAAAAAATGCACTTAAGGATTTCTACTTTGCAGCAGGATTCTTTTGTCTTGGGCGGATACTATTATTTGATTGATAAATTGTTCGATAATGGAGAAATACTGGAGTTCATTAAATCGACTAAAAATTGAACATTTGCTGTATATTCCAAAATAAATGAGCATGTTGGGCAGGCGTTTTTATACGCCTGCTTTTTTGCGCTTATTAGGGTTCCATAAAAGACAAACAACATAATTTGCTATTGTTCACAAAATTATCGGTAAAAATATATTGAAAATGCTAAGTTGACACAAAGAACTTGCGGAGATATTATTGGTTCATCAAGTAAACTAAATTTAGATATATATTAGCTCTTACGACAAAAAACCGCTGAATACGCAAATAAATAGCTGAGTTTAGTTAAATGATTTAACAACAGACTGTTAATGAGTTCATTAAGTGACAACAAAAGTTTCAACAAAGGAGGAAAAAATGAAAAAGAGAAGCATTTCTTTACTGTTGACGGCATCCATGCTGCTTACAGCTGCATTAACAGGTCCAGTAACCGCATATGCAGAGGAACATGATCCTGTCACCTTAACATTTTGGGGATGGACCGCAAGCGATTTTGAATCAAAGGCTATCCAGAACGGACTTGATGAATTCCAGGCGATGTATCCGTACATCACTGTTGAATACATGACCGTTCCTTCAGCGGACTATCATACCAAGCTGAAAACCGCGCTTGCTTCGGGAAGCGGCCCGGATGTTTTCTATCTTGACGCAACACAGGTCAATGACTTTGTTTCGGCTGATTTGATCCTGGATATTACAGACATTGCGGCAGACTTCACGGCGACCATGACAGACGCTTCTCTGCAGAAGGTCAGTATGAAAGGTGCAGACGGCGAAACTCATGTTTACGGCCTTGACATTTGTAATGTGGGTCCTGTGATTTTCTATAATAAGGATCTTTTTGAGGCAGCTGGTGTTGACCCGATGCCCACCAAATGGGATGAGCGTTGGACATGGGAAGAATTCGTTGAGAATATGCAGAAGCTGACGGTCAAAGGCGATGACGGTTCCACATCACAGTATGGTACATGCAACTGGGAGGAAGGTTATTATCTGTATGTTCTCCAGGAGTGCCTGGATCTGAACGGTGCAAACTGGTACAACGAAGACTTCACGGCAGCTCAGAATGTTGACAGCGAAGAATCCAAAGAAGTCATTGAAAACATCAAAGCTCTTCGTACAGAGTATGGAGTAGCTCCCGATCCGAATGCTGCGGGCTCTGACACCAGCAACTCTCCTACGGCAATGTTCCTGACTGGACAGGTTGCATCTATTGCGATCGGCTCATATGCACTGCAGGAAATTGCTCAGTCCGGACTCAATTATGGCGTAGGCCTTTTCCCGACATTCGGCAGAGAAGGTGATGAGGATGCTTTCATGGTATCTGCGGATATGAAGGCTATCAACAAAGAATCTGAGCATCCCGAAGAAGCGCTGCTTCTGGCTGAGTACATGAGCTCACCCGAATTCGGTATTCCGATTTATCAGACCGGTCTTTGGATGCCCAATCAGAAATCCCTTTACGAGGAAGAGAATATTTCTCAGTGGTTCAACGAGGAAATTTATCCGGAGGAATGGAAAGATCTTATTCCTATCTTCCTGAATGCAAAAGACAAACCCACCGATAAACTTTCACACGTTACCAGCATTAATGACGCGGTGGACGAAGAAATGCAGGCATTCTATTATGCTGATCAAGACGCAGATACAACGCTTCAGAACATTGAGAACCGTATCAACGAAATCCTTGGCTGATACACAACTTCCGGGGAAATAAATAAGAAGCCGGACATAGACAGATACACAAAACCGCAGTTCTGGCATTTGTCAGGACTGCGGTTTTTTAGAAGGTATGAATTATGAAGGCGAAGAAATTAAAGAAAGATGGCAGATGGGCTATCCTGTTCCTAGCGCCGGCCATTATCGGGTTGGCAATCTTTACCCTTTATCCGTTGATCGAGTCTTTGCATATAAGCTTCACGGAATGGGACCTGTTTTCGCCCAAGAAATTTATCGGGGTGAATAATTATGTAAAGTTCTTCCATGATGCAACCGGATTAAAAGTGTTTAAGAACACGATTGTTTTTACACTGGTTGTGGTTCCGCTCCAACTGGTTACCACTTTCTTTCTTGCGGTGGCCTTAAATCAGAAGATAAGGGGCGTCCGCTTTTTCAGAGGCGCTTATTTCCTGCCGACAATTGCATCTATGGTTTCTATCTCTATTGTATGGCAGTGGCTGTTTAATACCGATTTCGGCATTATTAATTACGTGATAAAGCTCTTGGGCGGATCGGCCGTTAACTGGCTGACCAATCCCAAAACATCTCTTTGGGCTATTATTATTGTCAGCTGTTGGAAGGGAACAGGATATCACATGATGATCTTTCTGGCCGGTCTTCAGTCAGTTCCTTCCACTTATTATGAAGCAGCTGAACTGGACGGTTGCACCGGCTTTTCCAGGCTGATCAGGATCGTTCTTCCGCTGATTAAACCAACGGTATTATATTCCAGTATCACCTGCGTGATCAATTCAATGCAGGTGTTTGATCAGGTTATGATCATTACCGGAGGAGGACCGGCGCGTTCTTCTTCCGTGATGGTGCAGTATCTGTACGAAAATGCATTTGATTATTACAAAATGGGATATGCCAGTGCAATCGGATGGATCATGGCGATATTTATTTTCGTGCTTTCAGTAATACAGTTTAAAGCAATGGACAACAGTGATTTCAGCATTGAATAGAGGAAAGGAGGCTCGGCAATGAGTAGAAAACTTAAGCAAAGAATCGTTAAAACAGTGTCTGTCGTGATCCTCCTGATCGGAGCGTTTATCATCCTGATACCGTTTATCTGGATGGTATCCACTTCATTTAAAGGCATCGGAGATGTTTTTAAATATCCGCCTAAATTCTTTGGCAGTGAGATTAAATGGCAGAATTATCCGGCAGTATTTGAAACTATTAATTTCTGGGGCATGATCAAAAATACTGTGATCGTTACCATTGTAGTAGCTGTGGGACAACTGCTGACTTCATCAATGGCGGGGTTTGCTTTTTCCTATTTGGAATTTCGCGGGAGAGAATTCCTGTTTCGCTTTTTCCTTTTCGCCATAATGATCCCATTTCATGTAATGCTGATTCCTACGTTTGTGATCATGCGCAATCTGAAGCTTTTGAATTCACTGTGGGCGCTTATCCTGCCTTGCATTATTTCTCCATTGAGCATATTTATGATGCGGCAAAGTTTCCTTTCGGTTCCCAGGTCTTTGGGTGAAGCGGCGGCTATAGACGGGTGCACTCCTTTCGGAATCTGGTGGAGGATATTCCTTCCGCTTTCCAAACCTACACTGGCAACGTTGGCAATCTTTTCTTTTATGCAGACCTGGAATGATTTTATCAGGCCTTTAATCTTCCTCAACAGTAATAAAAAGATGACGTTGACTCTCGGGCTGTATAACATGATCGGTAATTTTGCCACAGACTGGGGACTTATGATGGCAGCTGTTATTTTAAGTATCCTTCCGGTGTTTGTTTTCTATCTTGCCCTTCAGGATTTCTTTGTCGAAGGTATTGCCCTGACAGGATTAAAGGGATAACCAGTTAGAAAGGGGCATGTAATGGCGCTTTTTCAGTGCAAACTTTTTTCCTACAGTTTAATGAAGAACGTAAATGTCAATGTGACCCTCCCGCTTCCTGATTTCAGCAACATAGTGTCCGGAAGGGAAACAGACTTTCCGAAAAAGAGTATCGTTATCAGGTTTTATGGCTGCTGCACGGGTTTTCGGCGGACGAAAGCGATTGGCAGCGTTTTTCCGGGATAGAACGATATGCACAGGAAAAAGGGATCGCAGTAGTCATGCCGGACGGAGGGAACAGTTTTTATACAGACATTGGAAGCTCGGCAAGGTATTTTGAATACTATACTGAGGAACTTCCTAAAATGCTGCAGAATGTTTTTCCTTTATCTTCGAAAAAAGAGGACAATTTCATTGCCGGATTGTCTATGGGCGGCTACGGAGCGTTTAAAGCAATCCTTTTAAAGCCGGATAGGTATATTGCAGCTGCCAGCCTTTCCGGTGGATTGGAGTTTATGAATAGTGGAAAAACATCTCAATCTTCTTCGGAAGTTGAACGAATTGCCGGTGAATGGCTTAAAGTGGTTTACGGGAAAACGTTTGAAGGTTTTATACAAGAGCGTGATGACATTAAATGCCTGTTGGAACAGTATGTGAAAATCCCTGAAAAGGAAAACATGTTTTACATGTGCTGCGGAACAGATGATTTTGTGTACGAAACAAATAGGGATATAGCAACCTATGCTGCTAAACTGGGAGTCCCGATCACTTTTGAGGAAGATAATGGAAATCACGATTTTGACTTCTGGGACAGGTACATCAGAAAAATACTGGACTGGCTTCCTATATGCGGGAAACCTTGAATTAAACGACGATGGAGGAACAACCCAATGACAGAATTGGAAAAGAAAATACAGGAAGCAACTGACAATATATATGCGATGGCAGATGAAAAAGCGGACCATGATAAAACCCGCCCTGCTTATCACTTTCATTCCCCTGCCCAGTGGATGGATGATCCGAATGGTGTGATCTGGCACAAAGGCTATTATCACATGATGTACAGCCTGAACCCTGAAACAGACAAATATCGTGCAGGAATGGTTTACAAAACAGGATCTTCAGTCTGGAAGACTTCTGATCCGGACTGGACGGGAGGGATTACTGTTTGGGGACATGCAAGAAGCAAAGATCTTCTTCACTGGGAGCATCTCCCCGTTGCACTTTATCCGGAAACAGATAATGGGGAGTATTATATCTGGTTTGGGTGTACAGCGATAAACGATGAAGGCGTTCCTGTTGCCATCTATACCAGCATTGGATATGAAGACCGGAATCCCACTGATTCTGCTATTCAGCATATTTGGTTTGGAGATGATGACCTGATTAAATGGAAACCGGGAACGGATGTCAATCCCATTATGACAGAGGAACTGCATCAGGGCAAAAAAGTCTGGGAATGGAGGGATCCTTTTCTTTTCCGGCAGAATGGCAAAGCTTACCTGATCCTTGGCGGCAAAGAAGATGCAGAAGATGGGGGTAAGGCGGCTGTTTTCCTTTACGAAGCATTGAATGCAGCTTTTACAAAGTGGTCTTACAAAGGTGTGCTTTTTGAATTCCCAGATCCCGGACTTAGAAGCTGTGAATGCCCGAACATTGTCCAATTAGGAGAGAAGTGGGTAATCTTTGTTTCTCCGCATGGCCCTGTTCAGTACTTCGTTGGGGATCTGGATGCTGAGAAGTGTTCATTTACCTGGGAAAAATGCGGGTATGTCGACAGAAGTACGCATTTTTACGCGACCAATGTCATTGAGGATGGGAGCGGACGAAAACTTCTATGGGGTGCTATTGAAGGGTTCGAAAACCATTCCGGGTGGAACGGAGTAAATTCTCTTCCCAGAGAGATCTGCCTTGATGGTGATGGGACACTTATCCAAAAGGTGGCCGGCGAGATCTGTAATCTGTGTAAAGAAGACGGAAAAGTCATGGCAGTGGGAGAGACCGTTGATACGGGAACTTTTATCATGGATATTCGGTTCGAAGCGGGAAAAATAGGTGAAATTTCCATTGGAGACAATGTCATAAGGCTTTCGGAGGAAGTTGTCGAGGCCGAAGGAGTTAAGATTCCTTTCCCCACAGCAGGATCACACGCCATGAAACTGTATGTGGACAGGAGCACGGCAGAACTTATTATTGATGACAAAGAAGCCTTTACACTGATGCTCAATCCGGTAGTTGAAAACGTTCAACTTTCCTGGACAATTCCTGAGGCGGCGGTTACGGTCTATGAACTGGATGCCGACAATCTGTTTACCAGATACGGAGCATGATACAAGCACATAATGTTGTTGATTCCGTATCTTTAAAGGAAGTGAAAAATGGGTACGCAGAAGAATTATGTGATCGGTGCTGATTTTGGAACAGATTCTGTGCGATGTATGATCGTTGACACGAATAATGGAAATATGATAAGCTGCAGCGTTGCAGCTTATCCGAGGTGGAAAGAAGGCAAATATCAGCATCCGGAAAAAGCGATTTTTCGGCAGCATCCGTTAGATTATCTGGAAGCATTTGAAAAATCAGCGGCAGAAGCAATAAGGTTGGCTGGAAAAGAGGCGGCCAGCAGTATCCGGGCTATTGGTGTTGACACTACGGGATCAACCCCATGCCCGGTAGATAAAACAGGGACACCGCTTGCACTTAACAAGCAGTATGCAGATAACGAGAACGCTATGTTCTATCTCTGGAAGGACCATTCGGCTGAAAAGGAAGCTGCTCAGATAAATCAGGCATTTTCCTGTGGAAAGGTAAATTACTGCAAATATATGGGAAAGTACTCTGCAGAGTGGTATTGGGCTAAAATACTGCATGCAGTTAGGACAGAACCTTCTTTGAGGAAAGACGCTTTCATGTGGGTTGAACACTGCGACTGGATGGTAGCTGTTCTGAC
>CACZPF010000005.1 GCA_902782975.1 uncultured Lachnospiraceae bacterium | reverse complement strand
GCCCCCGAAGAATTACCGAGGACAAACGGGCCTGCGATAGGATTTCCGAAAAAGGTCTGCAGAAGAAAACCGGATACGGAAAGACCTCCCCCCAGAATAGCTGCAAGCAGGACTCTTGGCAGCCTGATCTTCCAGATAATATTGTATTCCGTCTGTTCTCCATTCCTGAGGAAAATGATAGAAAAGATTCTTCTGACCGGGATATTGGTGGAACCGGTATTCACATTCAGAACAGTGATCAGAACCGCCGCAAAAAGCAGGAAAACAAAAACGATCAGGTATCTTGTGCGGCGTTTAAAATTTTCGGCATGGAAAGATGCCTCTTCCACGCGCATGGGATTATTCTCTTTCATCATAACAGATCCTCTTTATTATCCATACGGTGCTCTTTAAATAAAAAAATGCGCTGCCAAAAAACAGCGCATTCGCAGTCAGGAGAAACGATCTATTTTATTCATCCCAGTTATGCCATACGTCCGTGACATCATCATCTTCATCCAGAAGATCTAGCGTCTTCTGAAGGTCTTTGATGGCCTTCTCATCGGTAAGCTCTACATAAGTCTGGGGAATCATGGCGACCTGTGCCTCCAGAAGAGGTACGCCGGCAGCTTCCAGCGCTTCACGGACAGCACTGAAATCATCCGGTGCGGTCAGAACTTCATAGCTGTCTTCCTCTTCGTTAAAATCCTCTGCCCCTGCATCCAGTGCGATCATCATCAGCTCATCCGCGTCCATATCGCACTCTTCCTTATCGATGAGGATCTGGCCTTTCTGGTCGAACATGAAGGATACGCATCCCTGTGTCCCGATATTGCCGTTGCCTTTGCTGAAAGCATTGCGTACATTTCCGGCCGTCCGGTTCTTGTTGTCTGTCAGTGTCTCCACGATAATGGCTACACCGTTCGGGCCATAGCCTTCGTATACAGCGGTCTCATAGCTGTCCGCGTTATCGGAACCGGCTGCTTTCTTAATGCCGCGCTCGATGGTATCATTCGGCATATTGTTGGCCTTTGCCTTGGCGATCACGTCACGAAGCTTGCTGTTATTGTTGGGGTCGGCTCCGCCGGCTTTTACGGCCATAACGATCTCACGGCCGATGACGGTAAAGATCTTGCCCTTCTTGGCGTCGTTCTTTTCTTTCTTATGCTTAATGTTTGCAAATTTTGAATGTCCTGACATAACTGTTCTCCTTTTTACTGATTTTTTGATTTAACTGGTTTTTTCCTGAGAGGAGTCAACGGCTGTTTTTTCGGCACGTACTCTGCCGATGGTTTTATTTCCAAGGGAAAGAATTCGGAATTTGTATCCATTGACGATGATCTCCGAATCCAGATCCTTCCTTGTAGGGATGTGGCCAAGCTTTGCCGTCAGTACACCGTTCAGCGTTTCAAACGGGCAGTCCTCAAAATGGATATCCAGCTTTTCTTCTACATCTTTCAGATCTGCGAGGGCATCAATGACGATCGTGTTGTCCTTCTGGGGACGGATCATCACCTCATCCTCGTCATATTCATCCAGGATCTCTCCTACGATCTCCTCCAGGATGTCCTCCATGGTCACGATCCCCGCTGTCTGGCCGTATTCATCGACCACGACCGCCAGATGCAGCTTCTGGGACTGCATGGAATGAAACAGATCCCCGATCCCACGGGTCTCCGGTATAAAGGCTGCATCGCGGATCAGCCCCGGAATCTCGTGAAGAGGTTTAAATTTAGCCCATGAATTCTGTGTGATAAATTTAAGAGCATCCTTATAATGGACGATCCCGACAATATTGTCCAGGTCGTCGTGGTATACAGGATAACGGGAATTCCCTTCTTCCAGCATAAAGTCGACCATTTCCTGCAGGAGCATCTCTTCATCCACGGCGACGATATTCTTGCGGTGCGTCATAATATCACCGGCCGAAGTTTCATTAAAGGAAATGATATTCTGGATCATTTCGGCTTCGTTTTCCTCGATAACGCCCTGCTCATGTGCCTCATCCACCATGGAAATGATCTCTTCTTCCGTCACGTCATCCTGTATCCTGTCGATCTCCACCCCGAAGGGCAGGGCGGCCAGTTTTGCGGCCAGCGTGATCAGATAAGTCAGCGGATAAAGACAGAAGCAGATATTGTATACGATAAATACATATCTGCCGGCAAACCGCTCGGGAAAAAAAGTCCCGACCCGCCGGAAGGCGAGAATGCTGAGAGAAGCGATCAAGATAATGGCCAGCAGCAGCACCAGGATCAGGGCAGGAACACGGCTCATCACGCCGGAGAGCCTTTCCACGATCCATGGCACGATAAATGTGCCGAAGCACAGGCCGGAAGCAGTGGCCATCAACGGGATCGCATTGATATACTGAAATGGTTTTTCCAGCAGATGCAGAAGAATACCTGCCTTCTTATCTCCGGCCTCTGCCTTTTTTTCTATTTCACTTGCGGCCAGATTCTGGACTGCCGCGGCAAATCCATACAGGATCCCCGTAAGCCAGATAAGAATTAACAGAATAATAACGCCCCATAGGGGCAAATGACTGCCATCGTCCATACAAAAACAAAAAACCTCCAAAACAAAACTCTACGGTAAAATATAACATCTATCCCGTACACCGTCAAGTATCCGCTTGAAGTGACACCTTTATATATAGACACGCGGGACACGCTGGCTTATGCAGCACAGGAGTTCGTAGGAAAATCTTTCGGAAAGGTTCCCGAGATCGTCGGCTGTGATTTCTTCAGTTCCGTCTTTTCCGAGAAGGGTGACTTCGTCTCCGCAGGCGACAGGCATGATGTCTGTTACATCCACCATGAACTGGTCCATGCAGACCCGCCCGCAGATGGGGGCTTTCCGTCCGTGGATCAGTACATGCCCTTTATTGGAAAGACCCCGGGGATAACCGTCTGCATATCCCACAGGGATGGTGGCGATCATCCGCTCCTCACTGGTCGTATAGGTGCCGCCGTAGCTTATCTGGACGCCGGCGGGAACGGCTTTTACAAAGGTAACATGGCTTTTGATCGACATGACAGGCCGGAGTCTTACAACGTCCCGTTCTACTTCTTCGGAAGGATAGACACCGTAATTGATGATCCCGGAGCGTACAAGCTCTGTCTGTGCCTCAGGCACACGGATGATGCCTGCGCTGTTTGCGGTATGACGCATCGGAACAGAAATGCCCCGCTTTTCAAGATCAGAAAGAATATCCTGATATACCGACAGCTGGACAAGTGCGGGAGAACGGTCTTCCTCATCGGCTCTTGCAAAATGGGTAAAGGCGCCTTCTATATAAATTTCCGGCAGCCGGCTGATCTTCTCGATCTCATCCAGACAATCTTCCGTATGCCGAAAACCGATCCTTGTCATTCCGGTATCCAGGGCGAGATGAACAAAAGCCTTTCTGCCGCAGCGCCTGGCGGCATCATTTAAAGCCAGGGCAAAGGAAAGATCCGAAACGGCAAGTCTTACCTCATGCCGGATCAGTTCTTCAAAATTCTGCGGGAAAACGATTCCAAGGATCAGTACCGGCTTTTGAATGCCGGCGCTTTTAAGTTCCATGGCTTCCTCCGGAGTTGCCACAGCAAATCCCCAGATACTCTCAAGCCCTTCCAGATGCCGGGATACCGGGACTGCTCCGTGCCCGTAGGCATCTGCCTTGACAACGGCCAGGATCTTTGTCCCTTCTTTAAGATTATGCTCAATTTCTTTAAAATTATGGGTGAGAGCGTCCAGAGATATTTCTGCTCTCACACGAGTATAAGGATCCATGTGACCATCTCCTCTTAATTCTTTTTTTGGGTCTGTTCGATTTTTTGAAGAACTGCCGGAACCTCCTGCAGGATCGATCCGGCAGTTACAGAGGCTTTGCCGCTTTTTGCGGCGGCAGCATCACCTGCAAGGCCATGTACAAAAACACCGGCGGCTGAAAGAAACGGTATAGAAAGGCCGCTCTCCCTGTGTACACACAGAAAGCCGCCCAGGATTCCGGAGAGCACATCTCCCGCCCCGGCTGTTCCCATCCCGTCGTTGCCGGACATATTCAGGTAAACTTCTCCTTCCGGGGAAGCTATGACTGTACAGGCATCTTTAAGAACACAGGTACACCTGTGCTCCAGGGCAAAGGAGGCAGCTTCGCCTGCCGGATCCTTTTTCAGATCCCGGATGGATTTCCCCGTCAGGCGGCTCATTTCGCCAAAATGAGGCGTAACCACCACATGCGGTCCAAGAAAGGTGCAAAGAGATGGATTTTCGGACAGAAGATTCAGTCCGTCCGCATCAAGCACCACAGGACACCCGGCATCCGAAGCCAGGGAAAGAAGGGAACGAATCATAAGGAGGGCAGTCTCTGACTTTCCGAGCCCCGGACCGATGATCAGGGCATCGCACCAGCCGAACAGGCTTTTGCACGCTTCTTCTGTCTTCTCCGTACTGATCAGTGCTTCCGGCAGCAGGACACTAAGTGGCGCACGGTTGACGGCATCGGTAAGGATCTGAACCATCCCCGCACCGCATCTTAGTGCTGCAGCAGCCGAGAAAAAGGCAGCGCCGCACATATTTTCGGACCCGGCTGCCACAAGCACCTTTCCAAAGGTTCCTTTATGGCCATTCATCTGCCGGCGGGGAAGCAGGCGCAGGTCTTCTTCAACAAGAAAATGAACACGGGACCCTGCATCAGACAAATGATCAGGATCATAAGCACGTTCAGAATCATAAGCACGTTCAGCATCATATGCATGATCAGCATCAGATGCATGCCCGGCCCCTGATCCATCAAAAACCCGGCACGGATCAATACCGGGCCATCTGCCATAGATCCCGATGTCGGCTGTCACGATCTGTCCTGCATATTCCCGGCCGGGATACAGACAGAGACCTCTTTTTATATACGCAAAAGTGACCGTAAGATCTGCCCGGAAGGCGCATCCGAGCACCAGGCCCGTATCCCCGTCGATACCCGAGGGGATATCCACCGCCACGCGGAAGGCATCGGAACAGTTCATACTTTCGATGATCTCTCGAAAGAGGCCGCCGATCTCCCGGGAGAGTCCGACCCCGAACAATGCATCCACCAGGACCGCTGCACGGGCAGGTGCAAAGGTATCGCAAAATGGCACATGATACTGTTCCGCAATCTGATACTGCCTTCTGGTCTCTTCTGTCATTTTTTCCGGTTTTCCCGCTGCAAAAACAGAAACAGGATACCCGGCAAGATGAAGAAGCCTTCCGATGGCAATTCCATCGCCTCCGTTATTGCCGGTACCGCAGACCACCAGGACAGGGTCTGTTTTTTTACATCTTCTCGTTATCTCCGAGAAAACAGCAAGAGCTGCCCGCTCCATGAGGACACATGAGGGAACGCCCCTTTCCTCCATGGTAAAACGATCCAGCTCTTTCATCTCTTTACAGGTAACTATAGATTTCATATTAGAATCCGTTTTATGATAAAGATCAGTCAGGGTTTCTGCTGCTTAAGTTGTACGACAAGGTCATCAGGCTCTCTGAAAGGTGTACATTTTCTACGATCACATTCTCCGGGGTATCGAGGTCTACGTGAGCAAAATTCCAGATCGCCCGGATACCGTTCTGTACCAGTATATCGGCCATCTCCTGGGCACTCCCGCGGGGGAGGGTAAGGATCGCGATCTCAACAGGATTCTTTTTCAGAAAAGCCGGAAGAGAATTCACCATCTGGATCTTAAGATCCTGCACAGGTTTTCCCTTAAGATCCGGGTTGACATCAAAGATTCCTTCCAGACGGAAGCCCTTTCGGTCAAATCCTCCGTAGTTGGCCAGCGCCTGCCCCAGGTTGCCGGCTCCGATAATGATCATGGAGTGAACTACATCCAGGCCAAGGATCTTACCGATCTCTTTATGAAGAAAAGCGACATTATATCCATATCCCTGTTGTCCGAAGCCCCCGAAATTATTGAGATCCTGCCGGATCTGGGAGGCTGTTACATGCATTTTCTGACTCAGTTCATTAGAAGAGATCCGGTCCACTTTTTCATCGAGCAGATCGCCCAGATACCGGTAATACCTTGGCAGACGCTTGATCACAGCTCTGGATATCTCTCTTGATTCCACTTATATATTCCTCCTCGCTGTCTTAAAAGGTTGACGGAATAAAAATTGAAAATCCGGCTTCTGCAGCCAGACAAACATTTACATAACTTTATTAATTATAGCGAAATGTATTTTTGATGTCAATTATTCTTGTGGGAAAACAATTATTAATATATAATATTTATATTTATTTGCCGGAAAAGCACCCGGCATCATTCGTTCATTTCAGCCGGTACAAAACCCGGCAGCAGATATAAGAGGTACGTATATGATTTTATCATGTCATTCTGTTGATAAATCTTTTGGAGAAAAGGTGATCCTCCGGGATGTTTCGTTTCATATTGAGGATCGGGAGAAGGCCGCTCTCACTGGGAGCAACGGGGCCGGAAAGACGACTCTTCTGCGGATCATCGTGGGGGAAGAAATGCCGGATTCCGGGACTGTTACGCTCGCAAAGGACAAAACGCTTGGATACCTGGCCCAGTATCAGGATCTTGCCGGATCCAGGACCATTTATGAGGAGGTGCTCTCCACCCGGCAGTATCTTCTGGATATGGAACAGGATATCCGCCGCCTGGAAAGGGAGATGAAGCATGCCGAAGGGGAAGCACTGGAATCTCTTATGAGCAGCTATACCAGGCTGAACCATCAATTCGAGCAGGAAAACGGATATGCCTTTCAGAGTGAGGTGACCGGTGTTCTGAAGGGGCTCGGTTTTACGGAGGATGATTTTGCGAAGCCTCTTGAAACGCTCTCCGGCGGTCAGAAGACCCGGGTTTCTCTTGGGCGCCTTCTTCTTTTAAAACCCGATATTCTGCTGCTCGACGAGCCGACCAACCATCTGGATATGAGCAGTATCCAGTGGCTGGAAACGTATCTTCTGAACTATAGCGGAGCAGTTCTTATCGTCTCTCATGACCGGTATTTTCTGGATCGTGTTGTCACCAAGGTGATCGAGATCGAAAATACCCGGTGCATGAGCTTTTCCGGCAATTATTCGGATTTTGCCGTTAAAAAGGCGCAGATCCGCGATGCCCAGTACAAGGCGTACCTCAATCAGCAGAGGGAGATCCGGCATCAGGAAGCGGTCATCACAAAACTCCGCTCCTTTAACCGTGAAAAATCTATCAAACGGGCGGAAAGCCGTGAAAAGCTGTTAAATAAAATGGAACGTCTGGAAAAGCCGGTGGAACAGCAGGACCGGATGCGGATCACGCTGGAGCCCCGCTATATCAGCGGAAACGATGTTCTAAAAGTGGAGCATCTTGCCAAAGCCTTTCCGGGACAGCAGCTCTTTTCCGATGTCAGCTTCGAGATCAAGCGAGGCGAAAAGGTTGCCCTGATCGGTGACAACGGAACAGGAAAGACCACTCTCCTGAAGATCTTAAATGGCATCACGGAGCCGGACCGCGGAAGATTTACCCTTGGAACCAATGTCCACATCGGATATTATGACCAGGAACAGCAGGTTCTCCATCCGGAAAAAACGATCTTTCAGGAAATATCCGATACCTGGCCGATGCTGACAGAAACACAGATCCGGAACATGCTGGCAGCCTTTCTGTTTACCGGGGACGACGTTTTTAACCTGATCTCCTCCCTGTCCGGCGGGGAAAGGGGACGTGTCTCTCTGGCAAAACTGATGCTCTCCGAAGCCAATTTCCTGATCCTGGACGAGCCGACGAACCATCTGGATATTTCCTCCAAGGAGATCCTGGAAGAAGCACTGAACAGCTATACAGGGACAGTCCTCTATGTATCCCATGACCGTTACTTTATCAATCAGACGGCAGAGAGGATCCTCGACCTGACCAATCAGGCGATCGTCAATTACATCGGCGATTATGATTATTATCTGGAAAAGCATGAAGAACTGACAGCCCGGATGACCACCAGGCCTGAAGCTGATCTGGCATCTGCGCAGGAATCTGAAAGCAAACTCTCCTGGCAGCAGCAGAAAGAAGAGCAGGCCCGTAAACGCAAGCGGGAAAACGACCTGAAAAAACTGGAGGAACGTATCGAATCTCTGGAAGGCCGAAGCGGGGAGATCGACAGCCTCCTCTCTCTGCCCGAGATCTGTACCGACCCTTATAAATGTGCGGAACTCGGCACCGAAAAGGCAGAAATTCTGGAAAAGCTGGACGAATTATACGAACAGTGGGAAGAACTGGCAGGGGATTAAAAAGCGGACAGCTGCGTCCTGTCTTTAAAATGGCCGCTCAGGAAAGCACGGCAGCATAATAAAATAATTCGCGTAAAAAACGCATGAACGACCGGAATATCCCGGAACCGTTCATGCGTTTTATACTGTGCGAGATCTATATCAGATAAAGAATCTGGAAAGCGTGGCAATAATGCTGAGGATGCCCATAACGATGATGAGGATCTTCTGGCTGTCCAGCTTTCTGTTCATCTCAAGGGTATTGCTGTAAAGGCCGGATGCATTGATCTCTTCCAGCTTCTGCACAAAGGATGCATATTTCGTCTCAGCGTCCTTTTCTGCTGTTTCGATGCTGGTCTTAAGAGTCTGGACCTGTGCCGTGTACTGTTCCCGTTCCTCCTGCAGCTCCCGTACAATATTGCCCAGCTGTTCTTCTACAGAAGCCTTGATCGCATCCAGATTCTCCGTATTGCCTTCCGAAATGGAGGCAGAGATCTGCTCCAGCTTTTCAGAGAAATCCAGTTCGGAGAGCTCCAGGGATTCCTGGATCTTCTTCATCTTTTCGGCATGCTTCTCATTTTCTTCCATGATCAGCTGCTCATGTTTGGCCTGATTGGCACGGATCGTATCAAAATGCTCCTGGTAGGTCTGGCGGAGCAGATCCGCCTGCGACTGATTGGTCGAACGGATCATTTCTACCTGTTCCTGATGCGCTTCGCGGACCTGTGCCGAGTATTCCTGATTCGTCTCACGTACCAGATCGGAATATTCCTTATTCGTTTCGCGGATCGCCTCTACAGTTTTTGTAAGCTCTGCATCAAGAGAATCTTTGATCAGCTGCGCCTGCGAAGTGTTCTTTACATCGATTTCTCCCGGCATTGCATCCATCTTATCTGACAGGGTCTGGGACTTTTCTTCAAAACTGTTGGTACTTTCTTTCAGCTGTGCAGTTAAATGATCCAGAGTATCCGTAAGCTCATTGGACGCCAGCACATTATTGTGGAATATCTCCACGTCCTTTGCAAGATCTTCAAACGATTTCAGCATGATTCTCTCCTTTCAGACAAAGCCTATTCAGGCAGTTTTTCAGTAAACGCCAATTTGGCGGATCCGTCTTTATTTTATCATAATCAGACTCTTCAGGCAACT
>CACZPF010000004.1 GCA_902782975.1 uncultured Lachnospiraceae bacterium | reverse complement strand
GTCGATATAATCCTGATACATATCCGCCAGACCAGCTGCGCACCCGTCGCAGGAACCGTTGATATTGCCCAGAGAATCCGCAACGATCCGCTCCCGTTCCTCTTTTGTTGTATCATTGATCAAGTAGCTTTTCATCTCATCACCTCCTTATAACATCAATCTCTAATTGCATTTTTCGTATTCTTTTGCTGCCAGGTTGACACATATAGGGATTTGCTGAAACTGTACCTATGTGGTATACTTTTTTCAGCACATGCAAAATTCCATCTGCACAACAGCCCACTGCAGGTAATTGAAAAAAAGGAAGTGATGTCAGTGGCTATCTATATTACAGGAGACTGTCATGGAGATTTCAGAAGGTTTAATATGGACTGCTTTCCGGAACAGAAAGGAATGAACCGCAATGACGTTGTCATTATAGCCGGCGACTGCGGTCTGATCTGGGCTAAAGATGAAAAGGCCAAAGGCCGGGGTGGCTGGAGGTACGAACAAAGCAACCTGCTGTGGCTGGAAGATAAACCTTTCACTCTCGCTTTTGTAGACGGAAACCACGAAAACTTTGAAAGGCTTTGTCAGTTCCCAGTCAAAGCATGGAATGGCGGCATGGTCCACGAGATCAGACCAAACATTCTTCACATGATGCGCGGCCAGGTATTCTCAGTTAGCGGGAAACTTATCTGGACCTTCGGTGGTGCAAGCTCTCACGATATCGGATCAGGGATCCTTGACCCGGATACCGACCCCCGTTGGCGTCAGAAAGTCAAACGCTTTAAAAAGAACGGAATCTGGGATTACCGCATCAGGGGGTCCGAATGGTGGCCAGAAGAATCCTTCAGATACATGAAGCCGGAAGAGGTCGCAGCGCAAAAAAAAGAGGCCATAAAAAACCTGGACAAAGTGGAATGGAAAGTGGATTATGCCATTTCCCATACCATGCCTTCCAGTATCATTTCCCTGATTTGTGAGGAGGATCACGATATAGATGCCCACAGTGATTTTCTGGAAGAGATCCATTCCAGGCTCGATTTCAGAAGATGGTTCGGCGGACATTTTCACAAAGACGCACAGGTCACCGAAAAAGATATTGTCCTGTATGAACAGATCATTCGGATCGGCTGATCATTCAGCTTTTTTCCTGCCTTTCCAGGATCAGCCGCCTGATCCGTGTTGTGCGTCTGCAGCCGGCTTGCCGCAGCATAACGCGCGCTTTTATCTTGTCCGGAAGCCATAATCATGCTCCACGACAGGGATCTTCTTAACTTCCATATTTTCGATCCGGATATAGGTTCCCCGTTCAATTGCAAGAATGACCTGGTCGATCTGCGACTCTTCTCCCTGTATTTCCATCGATACAGAACCATCCCACTCGTTTCTTACCCATCCTGTGCAGCCATAAAGATCGGCGGCATGGCGGGCCCGGTATCGAAATCCGACTCCCTGCACATAGCCGTGAAATAGGATATGTTTCCGCACAATACTATTATTCTCCATGATTGAAATCCTTTTCTATCGTGCTCCAGATGATCTTCGCGACAAATTTAATACCATGTTCTGACGCAGGTACCACCCGCCATGTGCCAGCATCGTCACATCGCGCTCATATCCTTCTTCCTTTGCCATTAATGCTGTCCTTGCAGGCAGGTCATGATAATATGTGTGACTTATTGTCCGTATTCTTCCCAAGGTCAAACATAGACCGTGGAATGTGGCAATATCCACCCGGGTTCTTTACAAGATATTTCTGATGATACTCTTCAGCTGTGAAAAAGTTCTGAAGTGGTTCCAGCTCTACTGCAAGCGCGGCTCCGGCTTTCTCTTCTTCCGCTGCATAAACCTGCTGTGCTTCCGATAATTGTTCTTCATCGGTATAGTAGATGCCCGTCCGGTACTGAATTCCCGTATCGTTTCCCTGTTTATTTACAGACAGCGGATCGATCACCAGAAAGTAATAACCCAGAAGATCTGTCAGTGTAATCCGGCTCTCATCATAAACAATTTTTACAGTCTCCGCATGTCCGCTGCTTTGGCAGACATCCTGATAGGTGGGGGCCTCCTCAGGCCCATTGGCATATCCGGCCTCTGTGGAAATCACTCCGTCAAACTGATCAAAAAATTTCTGCACTCCCCAGAAGCATCCTCCGGCAATGTATATTGTTTTCATATTTTCCTCCGATCATTGGGGTCTTTTATTTGCATTTATGCCCCGAAGCGGCTTCAAAGTTGTATTTGACTATGCCAAGGTCAATCTTTGTCATTGGGCCTTTGCCTGCCGTAATAACTGCTTTATCCCCCTCGAGTGTAATCCTGAATTTCTGCTGGTTGATGGCAGTTGGAGCCATCAATGCTGCCACTACCCCGTTACGGAACCATGCGGGCATATCTTCTTCCGGAACCTGGCAGATCTTGTTTAAAGACTTGCTCCTGTGCTTTACTCCATCCGTTTCTCCATATCCGATAGAAATCACACAAACTATCTTTTCTCCGGTAGAAAGCGTGGCCTTGCATTTGCCTTTTCTGTAGGTACCGGCCACCCAACAAGTATTCAGTCCAAGCTGCTGGGCATATAAGACTACCTTCTCCCCGTAATATCCGCTCTTTTCTTCCAGATCCGTGAGGTCCTTCGGTCCAACGATCGCAATGTAATGATTTGCGTTTTTGAATTTCCCGTAATGTGCCAGAAAAGTATCGAAACATTCTGGATCATCACAAATCAGCTGCATATGAAGGCTTCCCTCTTCATTGCACTGGCGGATCATCTCCTCCAGCTTTTCCTTTGCATCTTCCGCGATTGGCATATCCTTATACTGACGTACACTGTGTCTTGCCTTAATTGCTTCCCTGATATTCATAGCCATCACTCCTTAATATCTTTCATCTGCCGCTGTGTCCATTTGCCCGGAAGCAGTTCTGAGCCAACGCCAGGAAGTTTTCCCCATGAGATTCCTCATGAAAAAGCTGCGGTTGCCCACCTGTATATCTACAGTATTCCTCGTTCTTAGCAGCAACGTTAACAATTGCAATTACCTTCATTTCCATCATACCACAATAATCTTTTTAAAACATGTTTTTTGTTTAAAATTAAAAGTATTGCTTCCCGCCTGCATAAGAAGACCCCTTTCGTTCAACCCGTTCTGCTTAAGTGCAGACAACAAGCGGACCGCCGGAAATTGATCCGGCGGTCCGCTTGACCTTTGGAGGCTGTTTCAGCTGTCGTTTAACAACTGTTCAGCCATTTTTTTATTTTGTTTTCCGACGGCGTGATATGATTGCCGCGATCATGGCAATGACAGCTGCCATAAGAAACAAGGATACATACATTCCGATTGGCGTACTGTCTCCGGTCTTAACACTCTTTCCGGGACTCACCGTATGGCTGACAGCCACTGAACTACCGGGCGTTGACGAACCACCAGAAGATATCGACTTGCCGGTAGTCACCGAATTTCCGGGTTTCTGCGGCGTCACCGTCGGTGTTATGGAATGCTCCGGCTTCTTTTGGTTTGTAATAGTTACTATCTGCGCCTTCTGATCCTCTACGACTGCGATCGTTCCATTTTCTACGATGACATTGTACCCGAATGCAGCATTACCGCTGACCGGTACACCTTTTTCATCAACCTCCGTAATATACAGGTGATAGGAATCATTCTTCTTAACCTGAATCTGGATTTCCTGACTGACTGCGGAATTTCCTGCAGGATTCAGTGTTATGATCGCATTTTCAATC
>CACZPF010000003.1 GCA_902782975.1 uncultured Lachnospiraceae bacterium | reverse complement strand
TTCTTATCCTTACAGGGTCCGCCTTCCGGATAGACCAGATCGATAAAGATATCAAAGGTATCGCGAAGCTGGGGATTCATATTCCCCGGATCGCCCTTCCGGACAGGTACCGTAGCCACATAGAGGTTCTTCTTATCCACTTTCGGCGGATAATAGCCCCAGGGACGTTTAACAAACGGAAGCTCCGGATCACCCGTTTCAGGTACCCACCGGTCTTTCAGATCTGCCTTCGCCTCAAAGGACGGATCAAATGAAATGTCCGCGTCAGGACCGAATTTCAGTTCCTGCACATCCATTTTTGCCGTCGCCGTAAGGTCATCGGTCGTCACATCCAGGTTAAATTCTTTTGTCTGATAGCGTAATGTATTATCCGTCAGCGGATAGACCTGCACACAGGGATATGCCTTGAATTTACCGTTCTCCCGGATATATACGGCCTTCTTGTAGGCGAATATTTCTCTCTTTCCGTCACAGAATTCTGTTCCTACTGGCTTCACAACCGGAAGGATCACTCTGGAGGGGAAATTTTCGCCGGTGTAAAGGCTGATGGTGGGCATCTCTTCCGGGAAGCCCACCGGCTGTCTGAAACCGGACCCGCCGCACGAAATGGAGATCTGCAGCCTGCTGCCCTTTTTGATGATCCGGGACAATGCTTCGAGCTGGAAGGAAAGGCGAAGCGGCTCAGTCTCAGAAAGACTTACCGTGTCCTCCCGGAACCCCCGGTGGTACTCAAGTCCCATCGAGGCATAGATGCCGTTCGGATGGACCTTTGCATGGGAAGCCCGGATAAAGCCCTCTGTAATAAAATGGCTTGTACCGTCCTCTGCCACTTCTTCAAGAACAACGATAAAATTGCCGTCCGTATGGGTCGAGGTCACAAAGAGTTCCATCTTGGGAATGCCCGTAATCTCTGTATCCTTCGGCAGGACGTCAGATGTAAACACGAGGCATTTCGCGTCCTCTTCCCGCATATCTTTTTCCACATTCCGGTTCATACGCATGCCCGGGCCGTAGATCATAATGTCTTCCCGGACCTTATAATCTGTTTTTCCCTCTGTCGGAACATAGAGTCCCAGACTATTTGTCCGGCCGTCCCTGCCGAAACCAGCCATTTCTTTTCCGGCTTCCGCCTGATCTGCCGCTGAAGCCCCGGCTGCGCCGAGATAGAACGAAGTAAACAGAGTTCCGGATACGGGGAAGTCCGCCTCCCGGTGCCACTCATGGCCTTCGTCCCCGAAGGTGTAATAGTAGACCGGCGGCTCCTCGAGGGTTTCCGGATCCTTATCTTTTAGAATTGCGTCAAAGTATTTAATGTACTCGCCGACCCAGTCGTAGGCCATGTTGGGGAACTCGGTTCCTTTGTTGTAATAGATGCCTACATGGGGCCATGGGCCCAGGATCAGACGTCCGCCCCAGCTCTTGTATGTCAGGATCTTATTGGTGCAGCCGGGATCGAACCATGCACCGGTATTCCAGGTCTTAACGTGGCCGAAGCGTACCGTATCCATCTTTTCCCAGGACGGGATCTCCAGGTTCGGCCGGTATCCGAGGGCCGGATGCAGATCATCCCTCCACATATTATGAATATGCTGGAAAAGGAAAGGTTTGTTGCGTTCGTGATCCACGGCAGCCTCATGCACCATGGGATAGTCCGGCGCCGGATCTTCGTCCACAGGATCTCCCAGCGGAACCTCCGCGTGGTGCGGCATCTTCATATCCGGCATGGCGCTGACGCCGTTGGGGAAGTTCTGATAATAAAAATCCATGGAGCAGTCGCAGGGGATCACTGCCATCAGGTTTTCCGGCTGCTCACACGCCGTGATCTCCTGGATCATGCCGTGGTTGGACCCGCCGTACATGGCGGCCTTGCCGCTGCACCAGTCCTCGTGGGTCATCGTGTCGATCAGGCACGCCATATCCCTGGCATCCTTCGTGGTAAAGAATCCGTCGCTCACACCCATGGACGCACCGACTCCCCGCACCTCCACGATCGCTACCGCATATTCCGCATCCGTAAAGCGTTCGATCGCCTTCATTTCCGGCGGGATCTGCTCCACCTGGCGGCGCGGTCCGTAGCCCGCCTTCAGAAGTACAGGAACCTTATTTTCTGTCTGCGGCAGATATAAATCAACCGCGATCTTTGTCCCATCACAGCCGGTATAATATTTCGATACTCTATTATAATTCATATCGCACCTCTTTAAGGAGACAGGGGACGGTTCTCTGTCTCCTTTTTTAGAATTTTCTGAAAATGGAGACAGAGAACCGTCCCCTGTCTCCTCCTGCATCAACCCTTCACACCGCCGACCACAATACCTTTGACAAAGGACTTCTGGAAGAAGGGATAAATGATCAGCACCGGTACTACGGCAATAACCGCGATAGCCATTCGGATACCTGCCGTCGGAATCGATATATTGAGGCTCTGGAAGGATGAGATAGCCGCCGAAGACTGCAGGAACTCCGCGTTGGAAACCATCGTATTCAGCACATTCTGAATCGTATACAGATCCCGTTCCCTTACCAGATAATAGAGTCCGTTGATCCAGTCATTCCAGTAGGCAAGACCGGAGAACAGAGCCACCGTTGCGATCATCGGTCTGGAAAGCGGCAATGCGATCTTAAATAAGATCCCTATCTCAGAGCAGCTGTCGATCCGCGCGGCATCGATGATCTCCTCCGGAACATTGCTGGTAAAATAGGTCCGCATCAGGATAATATTATATGCACCCAGGAACAGATTCGGGAAAATAAGTCCCGCCACCGTATCCCGCACGTGGAATATTTCTGTCCAGATCAGATAAGACGGAACCATACCGCCGTTAAACAGCATGGTGAAAAATACAAAGAATGAAATGGCTGTCCTGAAAGGAAGATCCTTTTTGGAAAGCAGATACGCCATAAACATGGTCAGAAAAACATTTCCTGTTGTTCCGACCGCTGTAACAAAAATCGTCATTCCATAGGCACGGAGAATACGCCCTGCTGCAGAAAGGAGATACTGATAGGCATCCAGGCTGAACTTTGACGGGAAAAAGGAATATCCCTGCGTAGTCAGCACGACCTCGTCTGTCAGAGAAGCCATGATAAGCAGAACAAAAGGCAGTATACATGCAAGTGCCAGAATGGTCATGATCAAATTCAAAATAAACTGGGTTTTTTTATTTACAATTCCCATATGTTTTTCCTCCACCCATATCTCTTTATGAATTGTTTGTCATCAGAATAATGCGCTGTTTTCATCGACTTTACGTACTGTAAAATTCGCCAGCATAACAACAATAAATCCAAGGATCGACTGGAGAAAACCTGCGGCAAGGGAACGGCCGACATCATTGTCCATCATAAGGGCTCTGTACACATATGTATCGATCGTGGTAGTTGTCGTATAAAGCATACCATTGTTCTGAGGCACCTGATAGAACAGGCCGAAATCGGAATTGAACATTCTGCCGAGAGACATGATCGTTAAGATAATAACCGTCGGCTTTAACAGAGGGATCGTAATGCTTTTGATCTGCTGCCACTTGGTCGCTCCATCGACCATGGCCGCCTCGTAAAGAGACTGGTCAAACCCTACCAGGGTCGCATAATATACGATGCTCTGGAATCCGAAGCCTTTCCATAAATGGACGATCGTCAGGATGACCGGCCAGTACTTTGCCTTTGTATACCAGTTGATGGCTTTGGCCCCCAGTGGTGTCAGAATATGAGAATTGACAAAGCCGTTCGTGCCTCCAAGAAAGGCAAATACGATATAACCCACGATAACCATGGAAAATAGATGAGGGATCAGAATGACTGTCTGATAGACCTGTTTCAGCTTTGCATTGACCAGTTCATTCAGAAGGATAGCGACCGTCACCGCAAAAACAGTCCCGAGCACAAGAAATACAAGGTTATAAAGAATTGTATTCTTGAACATGATCTTTGCCCATTTTGAGCCAAACAGATAGCTGAAATTTTCTACTCCGTTCCAGGGGCTGGCAAAAATACCCTTGGCAAAACTGAACTTTTTGAAAGCAAGCGTAAGGCCCACCATTGGCATATAATTATTGATGATCAGATAAATAAAGCTGGGAAGTGCCAGAAGATAAAGCGGCGCATATCTTTTCAGGCGGCTCCGGAAAGATTTTCTTTCTTTTGCCCTGATTTCCGGAGTGATTGCATTTTTCGAGCTTTTCATAAATAGTCCTTTCAAATAGTAAAAGGGCACGGAACGAATCCGTGCCCCGGAGATCACTGTTTGACAGTTTCCGATTGTCTGTACAGCAGACACGCGCCGGCACGAACTGTGCCGGGAATGCACAATTCTGCTTATACAGTACGGTACAGGTCCGGCGTATGCCGGAGACGCTCAGGAAATTCTCCTGCGCTTACAGGGGTTTACTTTCCAAGGAAAGCATCCAGCTGAGCCTGCTTTTCAGCGATAACTTCTTCGATCCCTGCATCGACCAGTTCTTCTCTGAACATCGGAAGGATATCATCTACATCAACCTGGCCGTAAAGCAGAGCGTCACGATATTCTTTGACAACAGAGTCAACTGCTACATACTGATCATAAACCGGCTCGGAATCAAAGATGAAGCCGATGCACTGTGAATGACGTGCTTCCTCATTGGCAGCGATCATATCTTTATAGATATTTACATTTGTTGTGTTGAAAGGAAGGGTAAGTGTCTGATTCGGGAAATACCATGCAGCGCCGGTGCTCCAGCCAAGGTCGGTCATGGATTTTCCTTCCGGATACCAGGAGCATCCGTTTTCATCTACAACATAATGCTGTCCTTCAATACCCTGTGCGATAAAGCGCATGACATTTTCATCTGTATAGAGCAGGTGCAGGAACTTCTTTGCTGCATCCGGGTTCTGGCTGACGGAAGATACGCACCAGCCGCTTCCGCTGGCACTGCAGTTTGCAGTAAGATCTGTCAGCTGGAAAAGTACAGAATCCTGCGTATAGGTCGTCTTGAGATCATCCATTGCGCTCTCATAGGAGAAAGCATTGTGGAGGGTACCACCGGTAACACCATTCTTATAATGGGATTTGTCATGAGTCTGATTCAGCGGATCGTTCATGAAATAACCGGCTTCTGCAAATTCAGCAGCCTGTCTGCACAGGTTCTCAAAATCATCCGTCTCATAATAGTTGATGATCTCTGTGCTTTCGGTTGCATTCTTCGGAATTCCGCCCATCCAGTCATTGTCTGCAAGGAATTCATAATCCTGTACATTGACAAGGTCCAGTCCTACCGGGAAGTAGCTGTATTCCGGATGTGCTTCCTTTGCTGCGGCAAGCATTTCCTTCAGTTCATCCATGGTGATCTTCTCGCCGGATCTGTCCGCTACACCGATATCCTCTGCAACATCTCTTCTCATGGCGTAGAACCAGATCGTCGCATAGGAACCGACAACCGGGAACGCATACTGAGTCCCGTTGAGCTGTCCAAGAGGAAGATAGTCTTCTCCGATAACATCTTTAAGATCCGGATACGTCTCCAGCATATCATCCAGCGGGATGACCTGTTCATTCTTAACAACACTGGTCAGATTGGAGAAGAAGTTGTAGGTAAATACATCGATCGGCTCTTCTGTGGAAGAAAGCATAAGTGTCATGACCTGGGAAACAGATCCAAAGTCGATCAGCACGGCATCTGCCTTGACTCCTGCATCGATCGATACCAGATAGTCATTTAATGCCTGTTCTACTGCTTCTTCATCGGTTACTTCCACAACGGGAAGGATCGGGAAGGAAACGGTCGGCCAGTCAGCGGGATCTCCTGCTTCTGCCATTACATTGATGCCGCCAAGCATAGAGACTGCCATGGCACCTGCCAGTACTACAGATAATAATCTTTTTTTCATCTCAATACCTCCGTTCTTGAACATGAAAAGATAAAGCAATTTAGTTGCTAACTGGTTTTATTATGCGGTATGACCAACCAGTTGTCAATAAGCCGTTTGAAAATTGGGCATTTTTGTGATTTTTTCATATAAAAGGAGCGCTTTTCAAAAATATCGGATCTGTTTATTCTTATATTTATGAATTTTGACGGCTTATTTATTTTGCGCCTTTATTTCATCACACTTTTGGCTATTATTGCCAGATGACCGGATGGTATTCCGGATCCTTCTATGATTTTATAGCAGGATTACAAAAGACCATGTTTTTTCATTTTACGCCACAGAGTCGCCGTACTGATCCCCAGAAGTTCCGCTGCCTTCAGACGGCTGCCTTCACTTATTTCCAGTGCCTCCATAATGCTGTTCTTTTCCTTTTCTTCCCGGGTCTGCCGCAGGGCATCTCTCTTTACAGATACATCCTTTTTCTCTGCCCGGGAATCTGTCCCGGCACTTTGCCCCCCTGTGTTTTGTTTTCTGGTATTATGTTCCCGGGTATCCTGGTTCCCGATATTTTGTTCCCCGATATTCTGCTCTCCGATAATCAGCAGGGAGCTGTCCAGTTCTTCCGTATCTTCAAACCCGTAATTGACCGACGAAAGCAGCTGTTCCCGGACAAATGCAGCGGAAAGCTTCTTATCATCCGCCACGATCACCAGCCTTTCACAGAAATTCCGGAGCTGGCGCACATTTCCGGGCCAGTCATATTTCTCCAGAACAGATCTGGCATCGGTTTTGAGCTGCACGATCTTCTGATACTTTTTCCCGTAATGGCCAAGGAACTGATCCGACAAAAGCGCCACATCCTCCAGACGCTTCCTGAGAGGCGGAATACCAAAACTCAGCACATTCAGACGGTAATAAAGATCCTGGCGGAATCTGCCTTCACGCACCAGCTTTTCCAGATTTTTATTGCTGGCGGCGATCACCCGTACATTCACAGGGATCACCTGATCGCTGCCGATCCGCATAACTTCCCGCTCC
>CACZPF010000002.1 GCA_902782975.1 uncultured Lachnospiraceae bacterium | reverse complement strand
GAGGAAAAAGAAATGGCCTCGTGGCTGTCGTCCCTCTCCGAATATCCCAGCTATGCCTGGCAGAAAAAAACATTCAGCGGGACAGGTTATTTCATTTACGGGATCCTGCAGGGAGATTTTTACAGCGGGATCTTTTTAAGTTCTTCTTCGATACAGAAACTCCTGTCGCAGTCTTCCACGGACCAGACCTTTTTTGCCGTACTGGACCCGGAAGGTAATTTTGCCTCGCTGGGCCAGAAGGCAGCTGCTCTGCAGGCCACGTCCGGATCCCAGGCAGCAGCTTCTTCCGGGATCACGTCCGGACCCCGGAGTGCTCCCTCTTCCGGAACTGCGTCTTCTGACTTTATCCGCAGGCTTCTTTCCGGCCCGGACACACTGGACCTCGGAAAAGAAACTTATAAACTGCAGAGATACCATACGGATTACGGTTTTTCCGTTGTCTCCGGAACCAGCCTGCCCGGTGGTTTTAAAGCCACCCTGTCCGAAAACCCCTATCTCCTGCTGATCCTGGGCTGCCTGTTTATCTTCGTACCGGTTTTCTACTGGTTTCTCAAGCGCGAACTCATAAAACCCCTGAATTATCTGCGCTTCGGATTTACAAGAGTGGCCTCCGGCGACCTTTCCTTCCGCGGTCAGCAGGATATGTTTTCCCGCGAATTTAACGATGTGATCATCGCCTTTAATTCCATGCTCCGGCAGATCCGCGAGCTCCGGATGAATTACTACGAAGAGAAGATCCTTCAGCAGCAGGCGGAAAACCGGTATCTCCGGACCATCTCCTATCCACATTTTCTGTTGAATAATCTGAACCTGATCAACAACTTTGCCTACGAAAAAAATGAGGAGGGGATCCACACGGCTGTGATGAACCTTTCCTCCTACCTGCGCTATTTTATTACGGCGGATGCTTCTTCCCATACGCTGAAAAACGATGTAGAAAGTGCCCGCTGCTATCTGAACCTTAACTGCCTGGCCTACCCCGGCCGGATAACCTATCAGTTTGATGTAGATGAAGAGCTTCTGAAACTCCATTTTCCGCCGCTCATCATCAGTACCATCGTGGAAAACTGTATCAAGCACGGCCTCATGCCCGGCCGTCCCCTTTCGATCGACCTCATTCTCCACAGGATTGATCCTCCCGGCGCCGGATTTTCTCACCCGGCTGGTCAGGATGGCCTGCAGGAAAGCTTTCTTCTTTTTGAAGCGAGAAACAACGGACCGGCTTTCCCGGAGGATGTGATCCGGATGGTCAATTCTCCCGAAATGCCGCCCCGTGATACAACACATATCGGCCTCGCTGGTGTCAAACAAACCCTCAAATCTCATTTTCAGGATCACTGTATATTTCAGATCCAGAATACCTCCGAGGGTGTAACTGTACTGATCCAGGTATCTCTTGATGCCCTTCGCCAGAATGGAGATGAACAAAGTGAATATTCTGATCGTGGATGACAATATCTCTACCCTTACAACGCTCAGCGGTTCAGTGGACTGGAAGAGCATTAAGGTGGACGAAGTATATACCGCCCAGAGCGTAGAAGAAGCTCTGGAAACCTTCCGGAAATACAGTATAGACATACTTCTGTGCGATATCGAGATGCCCGGGACCGACGGACTTACCATGGTCCGGCGTCTTCGAAAGGAAGGCAATCAGGTAGTCTGCATTTTCCTGACAGCCCACGCGGAATTCGAATATGCCCGTCAGGCCATCGAAGTCAACAGTATCGACTATATCCTTAAACCATATTCTCTGAAAGACGTGACGGAAAAGCTCCGCTCCGCCGTGCAGCTCTGTAAAGAACGTTCCCAGAATTCCAGCTACATCAAGTATGGAAAACTCTGGGTGGATTCTCAGGAAACCCTTTCGGAATCCTCCCGCCAGAAGCTGGTCTCTCCGGAAAGCGATGCCGAACACCAGGGTGTCCACAAGGCCAAGGAATATATGAAGGATCATTATACCGAACAGATCACCCTCAACGATATCGCTGCCTACACCAGCTATAATCCCAGCTATCTTTCAACGATCTTTAAACGCCATGAAGGGATCCCGCCCCTGGATTACCTGACCGGGATCCGGATCCGCCAGGCCCGCATTCTTCTGGCCTGCAATGATTTTTCCATAGGAGATGTCGCCATGATGGTGGGATTCCAGAACATCTCCTACTTCAATAAAATATTCAAAAAGAACACCGGGCAGACCCCCAGAGAATACAAATCCTCTGTGCGGACCTGAAAGCAGGATCATCTGGATAAATCCTACGAAAAATCCCGTCAGACGGGTCATCACATACCCGATGAACGGAAGATTTTCAGCCTGGAGCGGAACAGGATCACATTCATAACAGCAAAAAACAGAACCAGGATCAGCAGCGTGAGCGCCGGTTTATCCGGCGCCATCACTGCAAGAAGCATCATCGGAAATCCAAAAACAATGGCCGGGAAATTCTGATAAACCATATTATCGGAAGCCGGCGTCTTAAAATCTCCATCCATCTCTCTGAGGAGAATGATTCCCGTGCTGGCCGTTCCTGTCAGCATTCCGTACATCATCAGAAACTGTTCCTCCGCGTAATGGGGGAATAAAGAAACAGCCACAAAATGGTTGTAAACAAATGTCACGATCAGCCCTGCCGCACCTGTCACCAGAATGATCCCCCAGAAGTCCTGCAGAAGATGCAGACGTATCGCCGCAATACCGGCAACGACCATGATATCGAAGAAGAAATTACTTACGCGGGTCATCAGGAAATTATTGATATATTCTTTTTTAACCAGGTCAAAAGATTTCAGTCCGGCGATGGCCGTCTTCAGCAAAGTTGCGATCAGGACCCCCAGCAGAAAATTAAACCCGAATATGACAGAACGCATTCCCGGGAGAAGATTTCCCAGAAACCGCATCAGAAAAAACGCGCCGAGATATGCTGCTGCCGTAAGAGCGATCTGGATCGTGATCTTATCGACACTTTCCTGCATCGGAATCTCGTTTTCGCCCTGAATTTCTTCCGAACGCAGTGCTTTGTCTGTACCGATCTGCGTTTTGATCCTGCCTTTTCTTTTCAGGATATTCAGATAGATCACACCGCCGATACTGGCACTGAGAAACCCGAGGGCCGCGATCGTAAGCCCATAACTCTTTCCCCCGGCAAATCCGTACTCATTCTCAAATATGCTTCCATAATTAAGAGCCTGCCCTGTCCCCTGACCATACCCGAAAGGAAGAAGGATCCCCGCTGCGCGGAAAAACCCGGGCACGATAAACGCTGCAGGAAGGGAAATAATAAGCCCCACGATTCCCTGCAGCAGGTAGGTGGAAACCGTCGTCACACCCGTATTAAAGATTTCTTTCATGCGGTTCTTTGTCAGCTTGCCGCCGGAAGACTTGAGCGCTGTCGCAATAAACCCGAGCGCCAGTGTATGATATGTAATGATCTCCAGACTGGTCGTTCCGTTCTCCCCAAAGAACCGGGCATTAAACAGATCCGTTCCGGTAAATGACCGATAGATCCCCGCAATGATCAGCAGAAGCATCCCGCCCAGAACAGAGGTAGGGATCAGAGACGCCTGCAGGACCCGGATCTGCCTTTTCAGACCATTTGCCAGAAGAAGCGTGATCAAAAGAACCGCCACCAGATTAAAATTTCCCCACACACTGCTCTCCCAAAAATTCTCCATATATCCAGGTCTCCTTTATCCGGACATGCCGTGAACAGCCAGTTAGATTCCAACAGGTATCTGTGAGTAAGATATTATAGCGGTAAAGCCGCTGTCATAGATGAGTAACCATTTCTTTCCAGATACGGTACTTCACTGCGTTAAATGTCTCATCACCGAGAATTTCGAAATGTTCTTTTCTATTTCGAATATGCAGGCTCAGCCGGTTTCTCTGTACAATGGAAATATCTGACACTTCTTCCGGTTCAAAGGTCTCCTCCCCCAGCACCAGATTCTGTTTATAAGCTTTCAGGGTGGTCCGGTGTTCTGTAAGGATAGTATGTGCATTGTCAAGAAGACGGCAGAAAACCTCATCCGTCCAGACAGGAGAATCTTCCGCGTCTGTCAGAACCTGTTTAAGATGTTCTTTCTGCCGGCACATGACTTCTGTAAGAGTGAGTACCTTTTCGGCCGGATCTTTAAGATATCCATATGGAGTATAGATAAGTTCATACCCACATTCACAGGATACTTTGTTTTTATCCGAATGCACGGATCCGATCTTTCCACACGCAGGGCACGCAAACAGCAAGGTTTCGAGAAAAAGTGCCCCGCAGCGGCTTTTAAACCTGACAGGCTTTTTTTCCTGCTCCTGATAAGCATCTTCCCGAAGCCCTTCTTCGATCAGAGCCTGCACCTGTTCCGATGACATCGCTTTTAATTCCTGCGGGGAATAGACCCCTGCGACCCGTCCTTCCATCTTTCCGCGCCGCAGCCCTTTTCCCCAGCGGGGCGAGGTAAAATAGCCGCCCGTCAGCCGGTAAAGAACAAGCGTCGCCCCGGATATCCTGGCAAGTCCGCCGGTTGCCGGAGGAATGGGACATGTAAGGCCGTCAAAAGAACGGTTCCCTTCCGGAAAAAGGGTCACATTTCTTCCTGCCCGGATCCTGTTTACGATCTGGCGGACAGTCCCGGCACCCACACTGCCTTTATCATGCAGAATCGGCCGCAGATGTTCAGCAATCAGATGTCCCCAGAATCCCATTCTTATCAGACTTTCTGTCACAACAAAATCCATTGTTCCGGAATAAGATCCCGCCAGCAGAAGAAAATCAAGATCCGTATTGTGGTTGCATAAGATCAGCATGGGGCCGTCCACCCTGGGCAGCGGTTCCCCATGAAAATTGATAAGCCGTCTCACGACAGGACACAGAATATGGGCAGCGATCTGATAAAACCGGTCATAATGTCTGAGCTTTCGTGCTTCTTCGTCTGTAATTGGGGGATTCATCGATGGCTGTATCTCCTGTTCTTTTACTGTAAACTTCAACTTATCTCTTATGAGGTCAGCTTAGCGAACAGATCTGCGAATAGTTCATCCCTGTTGATATGGTAAACGTATCTGATCATATGTCTGCGTGGGTCGAACGAATATCGATGATCATACTCAGGAATCGGGCTGTGGATCAGACAATCATCCATAAAATTTCCATCCAGCAGCCAGCCAACAGCTGTTACATCCCAGATGACCCTGGTCCATGTCGAAAGATGGCTGGTACGTTCTCCTTCCCTCTTTGTATAATCTGCAAGATAATCACAGAGCGGATTATGTCCCCGCAGATGATAATCAACTTCAGGGCCGCTGATCGTAAAAGAAGATACCACACCCATACAGGGCAGAATTACAAGAGGAACACCGCATCCCATCACAACTCTGGCAGCTGCCACATCCTGCTTCATATTAAATTCTTCATTGTGCGGCCAGTTGATGGCATTTCCCCCGAGCCAGACAACGACTATACGCCGGATGATGGCCGGCTTCATCAATATGGCCGATGCGATATTGGTAATCGCACCGATGGCAACAACATAAAGAGGTTCGTCTTCGGGATATTCCATTGCCCGTGACACAAGATCCCGCGCCGCTTCAGAAGATTCCGGCACTGTCTCCGACCGCAGATATCCCAAAGCCCCCCTGTACACCGACCTCTTCAGATCATCTCTTCCCATCAGCGTAAGAATGTTATGAATTTCCTGATAACTTTTTTTCATTCCATCTTCCGGGGAGTCTGATTTTTCATTCCAGAAAGGGGCTGCATAGATCGCCTGCAGACTCAGCTTTTCCGATGATTTTATGAGGTACGCCAGAGCATACTGATCGTCAATTTCATTATAAGTATCTGTATCGATCACCACATCTACTTTGTGGTCAGGTCTCGATAATTTTCTAAACCAGGACAGTTCACCGGTATCTGTCTTTTCGGGATTTTGTCTGCCCCTTCTCTGAATCGGCATATAGCTATCCTCCATAGTTTTTTCCTGTTTTGGTTTCTCAGGGTTCTACGGTGCGAACCAATCAAATTCGTCCGGGATCTTATCCGTTTTTTCTGATAATAATAGATCTTCTGGCAGCGATCTGGTATATGGTAACTACGGGAATATTTCACTTTTTTGTGATTTTCAGACTTCTCAGATACTGTTTCCGTTCCGATGGAATGCGATTACTTTCCAAAGCCTTCTGAATTGCCTTATTATGTGTCCATTCATCCAGCCGTTTCTCCTCTATGAACGGAATGATCCTTTCATATTGCTTTGCCAGTGCGGTTGCGAAGTACCATGCGATCATCATCTTTACATAGTACTCTTCAGACATGACATCTGCTGCCATTTCAGGATATTTCATGTCAAAACGATCATCGAGAAAATGGCTCATCAGCATTCCGATCCCGAACCTGATCGTGTATGTTTCATCTGAACTTATCCAGTTCTTTATCTGTTCCAGAAGCTCCTGCCTGTGCTTTTTAAATACTTTCGGCGACATCTGGTCACAGGTTGCCCAATTATCAACATAGGGAAGAAATCTGTTCACTTCCCTGACGCAGCGGTCATAGTCCTTTATCTCAGAGATGATAAAAGCGTGCAGCTGGTTTTCATCAAAAAATCGATGCGGAAGATCATCCAGAAATATCCCAATGTCTTCTCTCCTGGCCAGCTGCTTTGCATAACTTCGAAGAGCCGGTGTTCTTACACCGATCATCGTGTCCGCGGCTGCAGATGGAATCAGCCGGGTCTGAAAATCCCGGTACTCCTGATCCTTCAGTTTTAACAGTTCATCTTCTATTTCTTTGGTTATCATTGCTGCGTACTCCCTCTCTCATTTCCTTCCTTTCGTTCTCCTTATCATGCGGCATGCTGCCACGAACAAGATCAGGGGATTCCCGCAGCCCGGAGCGAGATGACCCCGAATCGCGGAAATCCCCTGAATCAGCAGCTTTTTCAGCCTCCCGTTATGTATTTCCCGTCAGATAAGCGACGGTCATAAAGTGGTCTTCCAGGAGAAACAGATCAAGATTCATATAAAGAAACGAACTCCTCCAGCATTTCACGGATCGAAATGTGCTGCGGGCAGTTTTTCTCACATAGTCCGCACTTCAGGCATTCCGATGCTTTTCCATGGTTCATGGAATAACGCTGATAATACATGTTGGTTTTATTCCCTGTCACCGCGTAAAGATTCAGAAGTCCGAAATAGTCCGGGATGGCAATATTCTTCGGACATACTTCCATACAATAGCGGCAGCTCGTGCAGGGAACTTTGATGGAACGCTTCAGTTCTTCTTCGATCCTGCCGGCAAGCTGCAGTTCTTCCGGGGAAAGCGCCGCGAAGTCCTGCATAAATGCCGTATTATCCTCAACCTGCTCCGGCGTACTCATGCCGCTCAGCACGACTTTGACCTGATCCAGAGACGCAGCAAAACGAATCGCAAGGCTGGCCGGGGAAGGTGCTTCCGTTCCATAAAATTCTGTGAAGAGCTTCATGGCCGGATCCGGCAGACTGGCCAGCTGTCCTCCCTTCACCGGCTCCATCACGATCACGCCTTTTCCGTGCTTTCCGGCCACTTCATAGCAGCGGCCGGATGTTTTTCAGTTTTCTGCTCCCTGCCTGAATTTCTTCAGTCTTCTTCCGACCCATCCTTTCCCCCGCAGTAAAAAACACTTTACGGGAAAGAAATCAGTCCAGATGTGGCTGTATATCCTGTAAAGCAGGTTCTCATCCACCTTTATCTCACGGCCGTTTCTTATGATCCTTGTCATTTTTCCGAGGATCATCCTGTCCGTCACGTCTCTCTCGATAAAAGTATTGTGATCGCCGGCGATAAGATAGCCCCCGTCCGGAAGGATGCGGATCACCCTGTGAAGAATATATGTTTCCCCCCGCTTGTACAGGAGAACATCATACTTTTTCGGAGGCGTCTCTAAAGGCCTTATCTCAATGATATCCCGCCGCTCCCTTAAAAGAGGAAGCATAGAGGTCCCCACATTCGTGTAGACGATATATCCTTTCTCCTTGAGCAGCTCTTCGAATGTATAAAACTTAATTTCCGGTACAGAATTCATTTTTCATTTTCCCACATCATATTTTCTTCCAGCACCCTCTTATTTATTGATCGTCCCACACAATATTCTCTTCCAGCACCCTTACAAAATTCAAAAGGCCTTCTTCATCTTCTTCTGTAAATCTGCCGGTCAGCGGACTGTCGATATCCAGAACTGCCTTTACTTCTCCGTCTTTGTGAACGGGAAGGACGATCTCCGACCTGGATGCACTGTCACAGGCAATATGACCTGGAAATTCGTGAACATCATACACTCTCTGGACAGAGTCAGCCGCCCATGCGCTTCCGCATACACCTTTTCCTTTCTGAATATGTATGCAGGCAGGTTTTCCCTGGAAAGGGCCGATCTCCAGCATGCCCTTCCTTATCATATAAAAGCCTGCCCAGTTGATCTGATCCATGGCCTGCCACAACAGAGCCGAAGCATTCGAAAAAACCGGAATAAAATACCTGTCCGTTTCCAGCAGAGATTTCAGCTGCTGCAGAAGAAGTCTGTAATTTTCCGTAATCATACGCATTTCCTCCTAAATGACGGGAACGTTCTGCTGCCGGATCATAAGAAACATCCATCTTTTATCAATCTTTTGTATCAATATACAGTATAGCTCTTAGCGCCGGACACCGCAACCACATTTCCACATCAAAAAAAGGGAACAGCCTCTCTGTCAATGAGGCGGAACCATCCTTTATGCCTCGTTGATATGAAGACCATTCCCTTTTCTCACCTTCTGGCCGGCATCTTTAAAGCATCATATTCCCTTCGATCTCATGATAATCGATCACACGTGAAATTCCACTTTTCAAATGAATCGTGACAGGTCCATAAGCACCCGTACAGCCCTCATCCGTATACTGTATTTCTCTGATCGGGAAAATCTCCTCTTCAGAAAAGTCTTCTTCATCTTCCCGGGTGATCATCTGTGAGATAAGGATATACGGCTCCCGGCTGTCGTACTGCCTCATGCGCCGGGTCTTTGCACAGGCGATCACGGATTCCGGAGAATCCGGATTACTGCCTGTGCTGTGAAGAACCTTTAATTCATCCCATCCGTCGTAGACCGTCACAGCCATCTGCCGTGGATGCCCCATGTGATCCCTGCCTCTGAAGATCACTGCTCTGGCATCTCCAAGAGTAATATACTCTATTTTCGTTCCATTATCCGGGAATCCATAAGACCCCAGTGTCACACAGACCGGTCTCCGATAGAGCCGCAGTTTATCAGCCCGGATCAGGCCAAAAGGAACAGTGAAGTCCGCAAGCGTGACCGCCTGCATCCAGTGACATTCTTTCTCCATGGAATAATCAAAAAACTGCCGCCTGTAAAGAACATGGTCTTTCTGCCCGTTCCAGAAAGTTACATTACACCG
>CACZPF010000001.1 GCA_902782975.1 uncultured Lachnospiraceae bacterium | reverse complement strand
TGCTTCAGAGCTTTACCACCAGAGTAAGTGTTTTTGCCACGCTTCATACAGAAGCGACCCTTCTTCTGATGGAAAAACTTGAAAAAACAGGTATCTGCGGGTATGCTGGCAAGGTAAATATGGATCGCAATTCTCCGGATACGCTGCGTGAAAAGGATGCCCAGACAGCAATTGCGGAGACGGAAGAGTGGATCAGGCGTTCCCTTCGCCGGGAAAATAGTTCGTCACAGAAAGAACAGGAGACTGCGTGGACAGAGGCCGGGGATACGGGCAGGAATATCCTTCCGATCCTGACGCCCCGTTTTGTCCCTTCCTGCACAGATGAACTGATGAAAGGTCTTGGAGATCTTCAGAAAAAGTATCATCTGCCGGTCCAGTCACATCTTTCCGAAAATCTTGGCGAGATCGCCTGGGTAAAGGAACTGCGCCTCGACAGTGCCTTTTATGGAGAAGCCTATGCCCGGGACGGCCTTTTTGGAGGAGAAGTGCCGACGATCATGGCTCATTGTATTTACAGCAGTCCGGAGGAGCGCTCTCTTATGAAGGCCCGCGGTGTCTTTATTGCCCACTGCCCGGAATCGAATATGAATGTCTCGTCGGGAATCGCGCCTGTCCGGCAGGAGATGGAGGAGGGGCTGAAGATCGGTCTTGGAAGTGATGTGGCAGGCGGGAGCAGTTTATCCCTCTTTCGCGCGATGCGTGAAGCAATCCAATGTTCAAAGCTTCGCTGGCGGGTAATGGATCAGGCATATGTGCCGCTTACTGCCCCGGAAGCATTTTATCTTGCCACAAAAGGCGGGGGAGAATTCTTCGGAAAAGTGGGAAGCTTTGAAAAAGACTATGAGTTTGACGCGCTGGTTCTTGATGACGCTTTTTACCGGCATCCGCAAGAACTGAATACAGAGGAGAGGCTTGAACGCCTGATCTATATTGGTGACGGGCGGATGCTGCAGGCAAAATTTGTCCGGGGAAAAAAGATCTTTTGCCGGAATCAGAGTCAACGATAAAAAGCCCCCCGGCGTTTACGACAAACATCGGAAAATCATGAAAGCCCTAAAAAACCAGGTAATCGCGAAACTCACCGAAGCAGGGAGTTTCGCAAATGCCTGCTAAAAGAACTGAGGAAAGGATGAAGAGTACAGGGGATGATTCTGTCGAATTTTCATACACATACAACATTCTGCGACGGCAAAAACACGGCGGAGGAGATGGTTCAGGAAGCGGTAAAGCTGGGTTTTTCCCAACTGGGTTTTTCAGGACATATGGATCCGGATATCCATATGGATACGGACGCCTATTTTAAGGAAATAAAGCGCCTGAAAGAAAAATACCAGGATGTTCTGGATATCCTCGTGGGCGTGGAACTTGATAATATGTATGATCCACATGCGGCGGATGAAGCTGAATATATCATCGGATCCACGCATTTTCTGGATGTAGATTCAGAAATTCCCATGTCGGTGGACAATTCAGAAGAGATGCTGAAGACTCTGTGTGAAGAACATTTCGGCGGCGATTATTACCGGATGGCAAAGGCATATTATGAGCTGGAGGCCAGGGTCTACGACCGGCTTCACTGCACATTTGTCGGGCACTTTGATCTGATCGTGCGCTTTAATGATTCCATGCATTTTCTGGATGAGGAGGACCAAAGATATCTGAATCCTGCCCTGGAGGCCATGCGGTATCTTGTGTCGGAGGGAGTTCCTTTCGAGATCAACTGCGGTGCCTATAACCGGAAAAGAAAAAAAGATTTTTATCCCTGCCGGACGCTTCTTAAGGCTCTCCATGATATGGGAGGAGAAATTTTTATTAATTCGGACGCGCATCAGAAAGAACTGCTGTCTGCCGGATTTGAGGATGCCGCTCAGGCAGCACTCTCCTGTGGGTTTACATACACCAATATTCTGCAGCATGATCAGGACGGGAAAGTTATCCTGACAAAGCGGAAGCTGTCATAGAACGCAAAACGCTCTCTGTTTACCTGTCTGAAAGGCAGAAATCAGAGAGCGTTTTTTTATTCGTACATCAGGTCGGAGTCCATCAGCTGGGCGGCTTCCATCATGGCAGGAATCAGCTGTTTCTTGCGGGAAACCACGCCGGGCAGATGGAAGGTGCCGTTCTTTGGCTGCTTGTGGAAGGCCGTTTCGATCAGAGCCTCGCTGTCTTCTCCATAATAAAGAAGCTCCGTAGATTCGTCCAGGATGTTGGTCAGCATGAAGTATACTTTGTAGATATCGTGCTTGCCGCATTCACTCTTGAGGAAGGGCAGCAGCTTTTCCTTGATCATCAGGAGTTCTTCGCTGTCCATGGAACTGATCTGTCCGACCCCGAAGGTCATATTGCCCTCGGCAATAAACTTCTTGTAATCCTGATAGAAAATCTGATCCGGCGTCTTGCTGGCAAGATTACTTCCGGCACGGAACATTTCCTTGGCAAAGGCATTGATATCGATATCCGCGATCAGGGCCAGCGCACCGGCGGCCATTTTATCCTGCAATGTGCAGGTGGGAGAGCGGAACATCAGGGTATCGGAGATAATGGCGGCGCAGAGAAGACCGGCGATTTTCGGAGAGATCTCCAGCTTCTGATCCCCGTAGATCTGGTACATGATCGTTCCCGTACAGCCCACAGGCTGGTTGCGGAATGAGATGGGCACCATGGTTTCCAGAGATCCCAGTTTATGGTGATCGATGATCTCGAGGATCTCTGCCTTTTCGATATTATCGACGGCCTGGTCTTTTTCATTGTGATCCACGAGGATCACTTTCTTTTTGTGCATATCCAGGAAATTACGGCGGGAAATGGTCCCGATGCATTTTCCCTTTTTATCGACGACCGGGAAAGCGCGGTGACGGTTTTTGACCATGATCTCCTGGATATCATCGGTGTAATCCTCGGTGCAGAAGGTGATGAGGTTCTTTTTGATCATCACATAGCTGATCGGAATGCTCTGGTTGATGAGACGGGAGATGGTAAACGTGTCATAGGGGGAACTGATGATCACCATGTTGTTTTCCCGCGCGAGATCTTTGACAGTCTGGGATACCTGGATGCCCATACCGACAATAATGCATCTTGCTTTCTGACGGATCGCTTCCAGATGATCTCCTTCCCGGTCGCCCATGATGATCATGTCCTCCGGCTTCAGATAATCCCTCAGCTTATCCGGATTGGCGGTTCCTACCAGGACTTTGCCTTTTTCGAAGTAGGCCTCCGGATCACCGACTGTTACTGTGCCGTCCAGTGTTTCGGCGATGCGCTGATACTGCGTGTGGGCATTGGATAAAAGATAGCTGTCCAGCGTGTCCATGTAGGTCCGCGCAATATCACCGATCGTGACCAGCCCTTCCAGGCCTCCTTCCGTGTCGCAGATAGGAAGGGTCACGATATTGTTCTTTTTCATAACGTCCCATGCAGCCTTCAGAGACATGGACTTGTCCATATCCGGCGTACTGTGGATATCCATATCTTTTACCTGCGTACCGATGTTTGATATATAGGGCGGAGGCTGAACGCCGAACCGGTTCAGGACATATTCGGTCTCTTCATTGATCTGCCCTGCACGGTAGGCAATGTATTTTCTGCCCTGAGTGGTCCGGTTTTTAATATCGGCGTAGGCGATGGCCGAACAGATCGAGTCCGTATCCGGATTTTTATGTCCGATAATATAGATTTTTTCCTGTTTTCTCATATGCTTTTTCCTGTCCTAAAAAAGAGAATGAATGGTCAGGATCCGCAGGATCCGTTTGCAGCTGTGTTTCAAATCTGACCCGCATTGCCGCAGTAAATGGATTAAAAGAAGAAAACCGTTTTTCTTTTTTGTGAGAAAGGCTCTGCAGGGTGTGTACTTTATGAATGATCTTGTCAGGAAATATGTATAGTATAACATATTTGTGTGGTATAATAAAGCGGCAATGTCCGTATCATTGATTTGACGGGCGTAAATTTTCATGATACGCTGCAGTTGCAGGAGAATACGGAAATGACTGCTTTGCAGGGAAGATCCGGCAGGGAAAGGGAGAAAAGGATTATGGAATATGTGAAAGGAAATAAAAAAGTATCTGATTCGTTGACGGAAGTGACCAAGCTTTTACAATATAAGGACATTAACGGTGTAAACCGTCTGTTCGGCGGAAGGCTGATGGAATGGATCGACGAGGCGGCAGGGATCGCAGCCATCAGACATTGCGGTGGTTTTATTACAACAGCCTGCGTCGATACGCTTCAGTTTAAGCACGCGGCGTATCTGCACGATCTTCTGGTCATTATAGCGAAGGTCACCTACGTGGGGCGTACCTCCATGGAGGTGCGTGTGGATTCCTATGTGGAAGACTGCAAAACCGGCATACGGAGCATGATCAACCATGCGTATCTTACCGAAGTCTGCGTGGATGAGGAAGGAACGCCCATTCCTATTGAATATGGGCTGGAACTGACAAATGAGACAGAACGTGCCGAATGGGAAGGCGCAAAGAAAAGGATCGAGATCCGGAAGACCAGAAAGGCGGAAGGGTTCTGAAAAAGGGCGGAGAAAGACTATAATTAAACTTTCATTAAAACTGCTGCAAGATGGTTGTTATTGCCGGAAAATGCGTGTAAACTAACGGTAATCAGCCATAATTAATAGGAAAGGTGGAATAATTATGATATTTGGACTGATCTGGACACTGGTTTTAGGCGGCATAGCCGGATGGCTTGCCGGAAAAGTGATGAATTCCGAAGGATCCATGATCCGCAACATACTGCTGGGTATTGTCGGCGGTGTTGTCGGCGGTATCGTTCTGGGACTGATTGGAATTCAAGGCCATGGCGTAATAGGCGGGACGCTGGTTTCCGTCGTCGGCGCATGCATCCTGATCTGGCTGTCGCGCAGACTTGGCAAATAAGGGTCGGAGAAAGCATCTTTATGATCTGTCCGACACGGTTACAGTTCGCTTCAGAATTTAGGGAAGGAGTAGTTGATGGGAGACGTAAATTTTACTATGAACGATCCCAATGGGAATGACCAGAGCAGGAATGCCCAGAATGGGGATGCTCAGAATGGGAATACTCAAAATGGGAATTTCCAGAATGGAAACACGCAGAATGGAAACGGGCAGAATGGAAACCATCCAAGGACTTCAGGAAGGCAGGGAAAGCCCAGATTTAAACTGCCGGGAAAGACGCTGGCAATCGCGGCTGCTGTTATTGTCGTGGCAGCTGTCGGTGTGGTTTCCGGGAGCTTTTACCGGGTGGACGAGCAGGAAGCCGCGGTGGTGACCATGTTTGGAAAACATGTCCGTACCGATACAGCCGGATTGTACTTTAAGATTCCGTTCATCCAGAATATCGAAAAGGTAGATACCACGATCCATGGCACAGGAATCGGATACAAAGTCAACAACGACGGACAGAATTTTACCGTAGAGACGGAAGGAATCATGATCACATCGGATTTTAATCTGATCGATATTGATTTCTATATGGAATACCGGGTGTCTGATCCGGTGGCTTACCTGTATAATTCTGCAGAACCTGAGTATATTCTCAAGAATATGGCACTGGCGGCGATCCGTTCAACCGTGATCGATTATACGGTGGATGATGCCATCACCATCGGAAAATCCCAGATCCAGGCACAGGTGAAGGCAAAAATGCAGGAGGCTCTTTCCGAGCAGAATATAGGCCTGCAGATCGTGAATATCACGGTACAGGATGCAGAGCCGCCTACGGCAGAGATCGTCAGTGCTTTTAAAGCAGTGGAAACAGCGAAGCAGGGCAAGGATACCGCGATCAATAATGCCAAGCAGTACCAGAATGAGCAGATCCCCGCAGCCGAGGCAAATGCGGATAAGATCATTCAGAGCGCCCAGGCCGGCAAACAGGCCCGTATTGCGGAGGCAGAAGGCCAGGTTGCCCGTTTCAATGCCATGTATGAACAGTACAAGCTGAACCCCCTGATCACAAAGCAGCGTATGTTCTACGAAGCGATGGAAGCAGTCCTTCCGAATGTGAAAATTGTCATCAGTGACGGGAGTACCCAGACGGTATATCCCATAGACAGTTTTGCAGGCCTGTCTGAAAGCGGAAAGGGGGACGCGTCATGAAAATAAATGTAAAAAATGATCTGAAAAAATGGATCATCGGAATCATCTGTGCGGCGGTCGTGATTTTATTTGCCAGCTCTTTATATACGGTTCCGATCAACCGGTATGCGGCCGTCAGCCAGTTCGGAAAGATCGTAAAAGTCGAGACCGAGCCTGGCCTTAAGATGAAGGTTCCTTTTATACAGAGCGTACAGATGGTTTCCAAGAGCCTGAAACTGTACGATGTTCCCCTGTCGGATGTTATCACGCGGGATAAGAAGAGTATGATCGCCGACAACTATGTGCTGTGGCGGGTCGTCGATGCCACAAAATATATCCGTACGCTGGAGGCAATGGATGCCCGGGCAGAAGAACGAATTGAGGCAGCCGTCTATAATGCACAGAAAAATGTCATTTCCTCCATGAGCCAGGATGAGATCATTGATGCAAGAGGAGAAAGGCTGACGCAGCTCCTCACGGATGAAGCCAATTCTGATATCGGAGATTACGGGATCGAGGTCGTGACCGCAGAGATCAAGTCGCTGGATCTTCCGGATGATAATAAGGAAGCGGTATATGCCCGTATGATCTCGGAGCGGGACAATATCGCGGCTTCTTATAAAGCCCAGGGTGAATCGGAGGCACAGAAGATCCGCAATGAGACAGATAAAAATGTAGTGGTCATGAAGGCAGATGCCCAGAAGCAGGCAGAAATTCTGGAGGCAGAAGGCGAAGCCGAATACATGAAGATCCTGCAGGAAGCCTATAATACAGAGGAGAAAGCGGATTTTTACAATTTTACCCGTTCACTGGATGCCTTTAAAAAGTCTTTATCCGGATCGAACAATACGATCATCCTGGATAAAGATTCCGAGCTGGCCCGGCTTTTATACGGAATAGACGAATAAGCAAAAACGCCGGAGTTTTATCATGACCGGAAGCAGTTTCTGTAAAGAATATGATCAAATAAAAAAAGTGCCCGCCGACGGGCACTTTTTTTATTTGATCATATTACTTATAAGCAGGGTCAAGATCGTAAACGGCATCATAGGAATCGATGAATGTTCCGTCATCCTGTCTGTGGAATTCTACGCCTTCTTCATCATAGAAAGCACCGCCGCCTTCTTTAATGGTTACGGGACGGCCGGAGCCGCGGGAGATGAGGTGATAGGTACCTGTTTCTGCACTGGGGTCATAGTCGCCCTTGCTGGGTGTATAGGTATAACCGAATACATCGCCGTTCTCATCGATGAATGTTCCATCAGCACGCTTGAAATAATCGACATCGTCATCATCATAATAACGGTCACCGACATGATGGATATAAACAGGACGTCCGGAACCAGCGGAGTAGAGCATAAACTCTTCTGCAGGGCCGCTGAGATTCGGTGCATTGACAAACAGTGTGGAGCCGTCTGCACCTGTAAAGGTACCATCTCCGTTGCTTTCATAGCGCAGCCAGCCAGGTGTATAGAAATAGCCATCACTGTAAGCGGTAAGTGTTGTTGCATTGCTGTTCTGGTAGTAGACGGTGACTGCGTCGCCCACTGGTGTAACGTCATTGTTTACCTGAGGCTTGTTGGCGGTAAGAGTTGCTCCGTTATAGGCAACGATCTCTGAATCAGAGGTCCAGGTGTAGCTGTGGCCTTCATTGTCATACCAGTAACCGTCTTTTGCTTCATACAGTGTTACGGCATGTCCGTCGATTTCATAAACGGTACGTACTTTTCCGGTGTAAGGATTGCTGCTTGTCTCAGATTTCTTTTCCGGCTCTGTTTCGGAAAGGAAGCTTGCAGAAACATAACCGCTCCCCTGTTCGTAAGCAATCTGATACCAGCCATAGTCGGCACCATTTCTCTGTACGACGCCGGTTACCTTCACAGCTGCGCCATAAGCAAGGGCACCGATGATCTCTTCCTGGGAAGAGCAGGCAAGTCTTACGTTCAGACCGTTGGAGGTTACATACATGGTCTTGTCCACGGGAACGATGGTAAATTCAGACGCCTGCGGAGCCGGTGTCGCATTTTTTACCGCAAGCTTGGTGTCAAACTGCAGAACCTTTGCAGACATGATGGCGGTGCATACATCCGAGATCGCATTGGCATCTACAAGAGAGCCGGTGATGATAAATACTTCGTTCTGTGTGGAAAAAACGGCCTGGTAAACATTTACATAATGATCATCTGCTACGGTCATATCCGGAAGTTTTTCACCGTTGGAAAAGTGATCGACCGTGATCATGTTGCCGCCGTCACTGAGAACGATCCATCTGGTAGGATCGGTCATTTCTTTCCAGTTCTCATTCGGAAGATCGATGGAAAGAACTCCGTTAGATGCGGTAAAAGTTTCGGCAGCTGCAGGAACAGTAAGACACAGCGCTGCGGAAACAGCCAGCATGGCAAAAATAGATTTTTTGAACATACTAAATCACTCCTTTTTTCGTGAATGGGGGATGTCGGTTTTAAATACCAGTCATAGAATATCCGGCATCAAAACCAGCCCCGGGTTATAAGGTTATTTGTTGCGCATTTGCAACTCCTTTGATAATCTAACACCTGTTGTCCAACAAATGTCCAACAAAATGCTGCGAAACGGAATAATAATTGTCCGAAAATTGTCCGAAAATCGTTCGAAATTGATGACAAAATGAGATTTATGGAAATTATTATGGAATAAAGCATGTCAATTCCATTTGAAATTTACCAGACCATAGATGTAGAGGGTCAGGATGCACAAAGGCACAAAAAATTTGAAAACCGGTTTCATCCATGGCCTGACCTTCAATCCTTTTCCGGTATTTGCTTCGGCAAGAAATGCATCCCATCCCCATCCCTTTTTATAACAGCAGAAGACAGAAAATATAAAAGCGCCCAGAGGAAGCAGGTTGGTACTGACGATAAAGTCCCACAGGTCCAGCCAGGCAGAATCCGGACCGAAGGGATGAAAGGAAAGAACGCTGTAGCCGAGGGCTGTGGTGAGAGACAGAATAAATATGCCGATGCCGCAGACGATACAGCCCTTTGGGCGGCTCCATCCTGTGAGCTCTCTTACGCAGGCAAGGATATTTTCGAAAACGGCGAGTACGGTAGAAAATGCCGCAAATACCATGAACATAAAGAACAAAGTACCCCAGATCCTGCCGCCGGCCATGTTGTTGAAAACAGAAGTCATTGTGTTAAACAGAAGGGAAGGTCCGTCGTTCACTTCGATCTGGTAGGTAAAGCAAGCCGGAAAGATGATGATTCCTGCCATAATAGCAACGAAGGAGTCCAGAAAAATGACATTGACGGATTCTCCCAGAAGGGTTCGTTCTTTTCCGATATAACTTCCGAAAATAGCCATGGACCCGATTCCGATGCTGAGGGTGAAAAAGGCCTGGTTCATGGCTTTAACGATGACATCGCCGCTGATCTTTGAAAAATCAGGAACAAGATAAAACCGGAGCCCCTCCTTTGCACCGTTCAGAAAAAAGCTGTGGACCGCCAGGATGATCATTAGAACCAGGAGGGCTGACATCAGATATTTGGTGACTCGTTCCAGTCCTCCCTGCAGATTGAAACTCAAAATGGTAAATGCGAGGGTCACAGTGACCAGCAGAAAGACTACATTGACAGTCGGATTCGAGATCATGGGGATAAAGCCAAGATTCTCTGATCTGCCGGTGAGGAACATGAAGAAATAATAGATGATCCAACCAGTAACGACCGTGTAAAAGGCCATCAGAGCTATATTTCCGAAGAATGCAAAATAGCCGTGGATATGCCATTTCTGTCCCCGCTTTTCTAGATTCCGGTACATCCGGACAGGACTTGCCTGTGATGCCCTTCCCATGGCAAATTCCATGACCATGGCCGGAAGCCCCAGAAAGAGCAGGCAGAAGATATAGATCAGTACAAAACCGCCGCCCCCGTTCTGGCCGGTCATCCATGGGAATTTCCATACGTTGCCGCAGCCGATCGCGCAGCCGGCACTGAGCATGATAAAGCCAAGCCGGCTGCCTAGTCGTTCTCTTTCTTTGTTCATATTGTTTTCTCCTGGTTTCTTCTTGTTATATTCAGGTAATTGCGAAACTCATTGGTAAGATTCATACAGTTCAATCGATGCAGAGAGTTTCGCAGGTACCTAACTGGTTATTTTCTAAGGGGACTGTGAAAAAAGTCATGTCCTGATCCTGGCTGTCTTATGAAATGCCTGAAATAACGACATTATACCCGATAAGATTATACTCGATAAGCCGGAAAGAATGAACGACTTTTTCACAGCTTCCTTAGAAGTTTCCTGTGGATCGCACGGATTTACAGTGGAAATTGTCACTTCGTGACGCAGATCCGGCGAGGGAAACGCTTTAATGGGCGTTTTCATAAAGTAAACGTCAAAGTTCACATTATTCTGGCCCTTACTTTAATTTGCTCAGCGATGCCGGCAGGTCTTTGAGGGAAGGCAGGATCAGATCTGCCGTCCGGCGCATCTCCTCGTCCGGCTCTGCCAGGTCCGGAACCATGATGGTATACATACCGGCGGCATGTCCTGCCCGGACTCCGTTAAAGCTGTCTTCCACGACTACACATTCTGAAGGGACCCGCCCGGCAGTCCGGGCTGCCATCAAAAAGATATCCGGTGCCGGTTTTCCATGTTCCAGATGATTTCCACTGATCACATAGGAAAAATAATCCTGCATGTTTGTTTCCTTCAGATAGCGGTATGCGGTTTCCGCCCGGGAGGAGGTTGCAATAAGACAGGTCCATCCGTTTTCTCTAAGCCAGGTTAATGATTCCAGGGTGCCTGGTTTTAAAGGGATTCCCTTTTCAAGCTCTGCTTCGACCCGGGCAGTGCGCTTCTGAACTGTTTCCTCCGGGTCAAATCCGTTCTCTTTTAAAAGATTGTGAATGAACAGACTGCTTGTTCCGATAAAGCGCTGATACAGTGCAAGCGGGACGCCGGCCGAGAGCCAGGCTGTCCGGTAGATCTGCTCAGTATCATAAAGAGTTCCGTCCATATCAAAAATAATTGTATTATACATAATAGATCATTCCTCGTTTTACCATGACGCAGGCAGCTGACTCTAACCATGATGCGGGCAGCTGACTCTAACTATGATGCGGGCAGCTGACTCTAATCATGATGCGGGCAGCTGACTCTAATCATGATGCGGCAGGTGACTCTAACTATGATGCCGGCAGCTGCTGTAGGTTCCTGTGGTTCATGCTGCTGGCTATCGCTTCGGTTGTATCCTGTCAGGGATAGATTTTGCGGCCATGTATATCCGGGATGCCTGTCAGCCGGAAGAAATATGTATTGATCACGTCACGCCACAGGGCTGCATGTTCTTTCTGATGCATGAACCTTTCATGCATTCTGATATAAGCTTCAGGAGGAAGTTCGTCCTGGATACTTTCGATTTTTTCGAGAAATGCAGCGGCATCTTCGGCGCCTTCAAAATGCGTGTCATAAATATGCTGCAGTACAGTCTTTCCGGATTTCAGCCGGTAGTCGTAAGGAAGCCTGTGGAAAAAGAGGATCAGCTCATCCGGACAGGTTTTTTTATCTTCGTAAAGATCACAAAGCGCAGGAGAATACTGCAGGGTATAGCCGGTTCCGGTGCGGGTTCTGTCGATCCCGATGGCATTTCTGTCTGCTTTGTGGTAGGTGCCCCAGCGGTCGTATTCGTATCCGTCCGGGTTTGGTCCATAATGGTATCCGGGATTACACATCCACCCGATCCCGAGGGGAGCATTATATTTTTCATAGGCAGGCCAGGAAGAGAGCAGGATTTCGGTGAGGATATCTTCTGCCTTCTGATGGGCGCCGAAAGTGAGACGGACCCATTCGCGGGCAATCGCTTCCGGAGAGAGGGAGGTATCAAAAGCAAGTCTTCCGATGCCGTAAAAATTGGCGGCCGCCAGGTCATGACCTGTCCAGTTGGGGTCATTCCCCGTATTGGCGATGGCGGCGATCCCTCCAAGAGGTTTCTGGCAGCGGCTGCCTTTTATGAGGTCCGATACTTTTGAAGGACCTTCACAGCAGTACATGTCCTGGTCAAGGATCTGACGAAACCAGGGAAGCAGGTAGCATACATGGCGCTGCTGCCCTGTGTATTCCTGCGCGATCTGTACCTCGAGCATCATCTGTGTCCTGGCAAGTCCGCCCAGCAGAGGGGAGACAGGCTCCCGTACCTGAAAGTCCATGGGTCCGTTCTTGATCTCCAGAACGACATTATCCCTGAAACACCCGTCCAGAGGCATGTAATGATCAAACCCTGCTCTGGCACGGTCTGTGGAAGTGTCGCGCCAGTCCTGCTGGCAGTCGTATACAAAACAGCGCCAGATAATGAGAGCGCCATAAGGTTCTACCGCTTCAGCAAGCATGTTTGCACCGTCTGCATGATTCTTTCCATAGGCATAAGGTCCGGGACGGCCTTCGGAATCCGCCTTTACCACAAATCCGCCAAGCCCTGGGAGATGTTTCCATACTTCAGCGGCTTTATCGGCCCACCATGCTTTGACGGCAGGATCTCCAGGATCCGCCGTATCAAGATCACCTGACAGCAGAGGCATGGTAAAATCTACAGCGATAAACATCCTGATGCCGTAATCAAGAAAGATATCTGAAAGACGCCGGAGCGGATCATAATACCGCACGGAGATCAGATCCAGTGCCGCATCTTTCACATTTGAATTGTTAATGACCACTGAATTGATCCCGACAGAGGATGCGAGACGCGCATAGTCGACAGTCCGATCGTTGACAAGAATGGTATTTCTGTCAAAGAACAGGGAATTGCCGGAATAACCACGTTCGATATCGCCGGTCAGATTGTCCCAGTGTACCATCATCCGGATCGGATTTTCCGGAGCAAAAACAGTATCCCAGGTGAGTTCATCGAAAGCACACTGTTCCATCTGCACCTGCCGCAGCAGTGCAAAAACACCGTACAGCACACCACTTTCGCTGTCTGAGCAGATCGTACACTGCCCGCCCTTC